>CANQNJ010000016.1 GCA_947625185.1 uncultured Clostridia bacterium | reverse complement strand
GCAGCGGCGTATCCATTGGACAGCACGATCCGTTTACCTGGATAGTCAAGGATTGCCGCGGTTTCAAGAAACTCCCAAGGACGACGCGCAATTCTCACGCAACGGACGCGGCGCTTACGGCGTGGCTTGCCGAAATGGACGAGCGCACCCGCCGCAGATTTGTGTATGCGGTATTTGCAATAGTGGAGGGCAGCGGCGCCAAGGAAGTGGGCGATTTTTTGCACAGACCGCTGCATCGCATAAGACTTATGCGCAAGTCATACGAGCAGCTTGCGCCTTCCGATAAGGAATTGATAGCGCACGGCGGCAAACAGTTGCTCAGCTTGTGGTTCGGCGAGTTATTTGCCCGCGCCCGCAGCCGTCGGAACAAGCCTCAAAGTTAAAGCATATATTTAATTCCGAGTGTATAAGCAGATGACATACAGAAATCCGCTTCAATATCGAATCGGAATTTGAGCGCGGCGCGAAAAAGTAAACATGCCCGGTGGATTCTTCGTCGCGACATATAGCGCAATGCGATTTGTATGTGCCCGAGCGACCGCTGTCGGAGATACGCGTTGCGCGGCGTAAATTCGATATTGTTTGCACAATAAGTACTTATGCGACAATGTGCGAGGGTTGACATAGATCGGGACGCGGTGCTACAATAAAACAATGAACATAACAGGCTATGTGACAAAGAACAAATCGACGTTTGCCGAAAGTCCCTTCAACGAAGCGGACAGTCTTGTGTTGAGTCAATTGTCCTATTTGTCCTTCGGCCGCAAGTATGCGCAATATCCCAAGGTCGCTCTTTCCGAGCTATCGGCACACGGCAACGACTTGGTTCGGGGGACGTTTTATCCTAAATCCAACGTCAAATTGTTGCATGCTCTTGCCAAAAGTTCGCGTTTTGCGGAAGTAAAGGTGGGATTTTTTCGCCAACGCAATAGCGTCAAGCGTGTGTTTCGTTTTGCCGCGGTAACATTTCTTTTGCCGAACGGAGACTCGTATATCGCGTTTCGCGGTACTGATACGACTTTGTGCGGATGGAAAGAGGATTTTTATATGTCGTTTTTGGATAAGATCCCCTCTCATACGCTTGCGAAAGATTATCTCAACGACATCGCAGACAAGCTTGGCGGACGTCTCTTTACGGGCGGACACAGCAAGGGCGGCAATCTTGCGGTATATGCCTCCGTCCACGCGGCTCCGAGCGTGAGAGACCGCATTATTCTTGTGTACAATCACGACGGACCGGGTTTCAAGGACAGTATCTACGACACCGACGAATATCTTCGCGTCGCCTCCCGTATACGCAAGACCGTCCCGCGCGACAGTCTCGTCGGAGTATTGCTCAACACCGCGCAGGATTACGAAGTGGTGGATTGCAACAGCTTATTGCTGTTACAGCACAATCCTTTCACCTGGAACGTAAGTTCGGACGGACATTTCAAAAAAATTTCCGCAACGTCCTACTCTTCGCGCGTATTCGACGCCGCATTGACCGATTGGATATACGGTATGGATACAGCTACCCGTCGCAAGCTCGTCCGCGCCATATTTACCGTGCTGGAAGGCTGCGGCTTGACGGACGTAACGGAGATAGCAGGTAAACTTGTTCCTTCGATGAGAGGTATGTACCGAGCGTACAAGCAATTGGACGAAGAGGGCAAGGAGCTTATGTCGCACGGCGGCAAACAGCTTGTCAAGCTGTGGTTCGGTACGGTATTCAGCAAACGTGCCAAACGCAGCGGCTGACTGTTCTTTTTCATAAATTAAAGTTATATATAGTGTCAATTACGCGTGTGCGTAAAATTATATTTTATTATTTATTGTCCCGTTTTGCCTTGCTAATTCATTCAAAGTTTGTTACAATAGTAATATGGCTCGCTATGAACAAAATTCCATTTTCGAGGAAGAAAAGTTGACCAATATACCCCTGGCGGAGCGTATGCGTCCCAAGGTGTTGAGCGAATTTATCGGACAGACCCACATAATTTACGACGGGTCGTTGCTTTGCCGCGCAATCAAGGCGGACAAGCTCGGAAGCTGCATTTTCTGGGGTGCGCCCGGTACGGGCAAAACATCGTTGGCAAACGTTATCGCCAACACGACGGGCAGTCACTTCGAGCGGCTCAATGCCGTAAGCAGCGGAGTAGCCGACGCCAAGAAAATAATCGACGAGGCTATGCGTCGTTTCAACGCCTACGGACAAAAGACGTATTTGCTGTTGGACGAGTGTCACCGTTGGAGCAAGGCGCAGAGCGACTGCGTGCTTCCCGCTATCGAAAAGGGTTACATAACGTTTATCGGATCCACGACGGAGAATCCGTATGTGGCAATGACGAGGGCGATAGTTTCCCGTTGTCGGGTATTTGAATTTTTGCCCCTTACCGCGGAGGACATAAAGAAAGGCTTGACGGAGGCTTTGAAGCGGGATAAGGTACTTTCCCGTATGAAGATCGTATTGGACGATGACGCCGCGGAATACATCTGCGATACGGCTTCGGGAGATCTGCGCAACGCCTACAATGCGTTGGAATTGGCTGTTATGACTACGGACGTCGAGCAGGACGGATCCGTTCATATCACGAGATTGGTGGCTTCGCAGTCAATGCAGAAGAAGGCTCTTTCGGTAGATACGGGTATGTATTACGATATGATAAGCGCCTTTATCAAGAGTATGCGCGGCAGCGACGCAAATGCGGCAATGTTCTGGTTTGAGCGCTTGCTGGAAGCGGGTACGGATCCGTTGCTACTTGCCCGACGCATAGTCATACACGCCAGCGAGGACGTCGGTCTTGCCGATCCGCAGGCATTGGTGGTGGCGGCGAGCGCGCTGACGGCTTTTAAGAATATAGGCTTGCCGGAGGGACGTATACCTCTCACCGAGGCAATTCTGTATATATGCAACTGTCCCAAATCCAACAGTGTAGTCAATACCTTGTATGCGGCGGAAAGCTGCGCCAAGAACAATCCCACGGCGCGTGTGCCTCGCTATCTTATGGATGAGAATTACCCTCGCGGTACGGAAGAACCCGACGCTCCCGCGTACAAATATCCGCACAATTACGGCGGCTGGGTGGAACAGCAGTATCTTCCCGATGAGGTCAAGGACGAAGTGTTTTTCGTTCCGAGCGGCAACGGTCAGGACATAGGCTGCCGTCAACCCAAACAGAACAGGGACTACGCCAAGCAACAAGTCCCCAACAAGTGGTTTGAAAGTGACGCGGACGACAAACCCGATCCCGATAAAAAATAATGGAAAAACCGACTTCGGCTCGCGCTTGAAAAATTCCGCGCGCATTGCCGACGGACGGTAAAGGTATCCGATATGATCAAATTGTACAATGTATCCAAGACATATGCCAAGGCAACGTTCAAGGCGGTAGACGATCTTACTCTCGAAATCAACTCGGGAGAGATATTCGGCTTTCTCGGTCCCAACGGCGCGGGCAAGTCAACAACCATCAAGATGATAACGGGCATACTTACGCCCGATAGCGGCACCGTAGAGATAGACGGCATCAATCTTGCCGACAATCCCATCGCCGCCAAGACGCTTATAGGTTTCGTGCCGGACAATCACGAGACTTACGAAACGCTTAAAGGTATCGAATATCTCGCTTTTATCGGGACGATGTACGGAGTGCCGTCGGCGACGGTCAAGGAACGCGTCGACGAATATGCGGCTATGTTCGATCTTACGGACGCTTTGCCCAATATGATAAGTTCCTACTCGCACGGTATGAAGCAGAAACTTTCCGTTATAGCCGCGTTGATCCACGACCCGAAAGTATGGGTTCTGGACGAACCGCTCACGGGATTGGATCCGCAATCGGCGTTTCAGCTCAAACAGCTTATGCGCAGACAGGCGGACAAGGGCAATACCGTCTTTTTCAGTTCGCACGTTATTGACGTGGTGGAGAAGGTGTGCGACCGTATCGGTATCATAAATCACGGCAAGTTGGTCGCGGTGGATACTTTGGACAACATTCGCGAGAGCGGCAAGGTGTCCCTCGAAAGCATGTTCCTTACCATAACCGCAGAGGACAAACGCCAATGAAGAAATATCTCGCGTTGGTCAAGCTGCTGTTCGTTCAGCAATACAAGTCGCGCATTGCATTCAACCGTCAGGGCGCCGGAAAAAAACGCTTCGGCACGGTTATGCTGTATGTCGTGCTTGCGGTGTGCTTTCTGCCGGTTATTATTTCCATTGCCGTTGCAATGTATCATATGGGCAAGTTGTCCGGCGGCAACAGGTACATAGGCACATTTCTGACGTTGATGTGCCAGGGCTTGGTGCTTATGTTCGGCGTACACGCCATTATGTCCAATGTTTTCGTGGTAAAAGACGCCGACAAATTGCTGTATCTGCCGCTCCGCGCTTATACGATATTTTTTGCCAAGCTTACGGTGGCATATCTCAACGAATTTATCACGACGACGCTTGCAATACTTACCGTATTGCTGCCTTTCGGCATAGGGGCGCAGGCGGGCGCAAGTTTTTATCTTATGCTGCCCGTCGCCTTGGTGCTTATTCCCCTGTTGCCGATGCTTATCGGCTCGTTGATTGCAATGCCGTTGTCCGCGCTTGTGACGGCTTTCGGCAAGAACAGCGCAATCAAAACCCTTCTTCGCATCTTGATATACGTCGCGATTATGGCGCTTTATATGTATCTGATGTACGGCTTCGGCTTTCTTACAGGCTCGGAAAACGGCAATATACTTGACAACCCCGAGGTGTACATAAAAGATATATTGGAAGAATTGACCGTCAAGTTAGAGAAAATTATGCCGTATTTCCATCAGGACTATATGTTGGTCACGGCTATGCTGTGTTCCGGTATCGGCGATTGGGCGCTTGGATTTTTCGCCGCTGTTACGGAGAACCTTGCGCTTCTCGGATTGGTGTTCGTCGTGTCGTTGCCTTTCTACCGTCGGATGCTCGCTATGTCCGTCGAAGAAGGCTCTCGGCGCAGACGCGGAGGCAAGGAGCGGTTCAGAATAAGAAACAGAGGCGTCGTTTACGAATTTATGCGGACGGACTTCAACAAAACCGTTCGCGACGCGCAAATGGGATTTCAATCTTTTGCGGGTATCATTATGATGCCGATAATTGTAGTGATCATGTACTTTATGTTGGGCGTGGCAGACGAGGGCGAGGCGTCTCTGCTCCAAGTAGTGCGTATATCCGAGCTTTATCAAGCGATAGCGCCGCTTATCATACTTGTGTATATGTCCTTTATCGGCGTGGGTACCAATGTATTGGGATTGTATCCGATATCGCGCGAGAACAAATCGGTGTATATTCTCAAAAGTCTGCCCGTCTCTTTCAATAAGGTACTGCTTTCCAAGGTGCTTCTGGCAACTGCGGTTATGTCTGCAAGCGATCTCGTAACGTGCTTGCTCATAGTGGTATTATTCGGAGTTCGTTGGTATTTCGGCATTGCTATGTTCGCTGTGATGTTGCTTGTCGGTTTCGGTGCGATGTGCGTGACGACGTTGTTGGATCTCAAAAGTCCTCGTTTCGGTTGGGACAATTTCAATCACGGATTGAAGAACGCTCGCAATAGCTGGATCGCTATGCTCATCTCCTTTTTATCGGGCGCGGCGCTGATATTCATTTCCGTGCCGTGCATCGTACTCTATGCGATATTCGGGGGATGGTATATATTGTTGGTAATGTGGTTGCTCGACCTGGCGTTTGGATGCGCTTTTTCGGCGGTGGCTTACAGAGTAATGGTCGTCAAGGCGGCAGTGTACTTCGACCGGATAGAAATTTAGAGTACGGAGAGCGCTGTTCAGACCTCGGCGCAACAATAATTGAATTATAAACAGGAGAAATAAAGATGAAAAATGTACTTGACGTGCTGAGAGAGCGCGGATATATCAAGCAAACGGTATTTGAGGACGAATTGTATGAGCTTATGGGCAGAGAAAGCGTCACTTTTTACAACGGATACGACCCGACTGCGGACAGTCTTACGGCAGGACATTTCGTCACGCTTATGGCAATGGCGCACCTTCAACGCGCGGGTCATACGCCCATTATTCTTATCGGCGGCGGCACCGCAATGGTGGGAGACCCGAGCGGTCGTACAGATATGCGTTCTATGATGAGCAAAGAGACGATAATGCACAACGTGGAATGTTTCAAGAAACAGATGTCTCGCTTTATAGATGTGGACAATGCGATTTTCGTCAATAACGCCGATTGGCTGTGGAACCTCAATTACATTGATTTTCTTCGTGAAATAGGAACGTGTTTCTCCGTCAATCAAATGTTGACTGCGGAGTGTTTTAAGCAGCGTCTGGAACGCGGATTGAGTTTTCTCGAATTCAACTATATGCTTATGCAAGGCTATGATTTTCTTGTACTCAATCGCAAGTATAACTGCGTATTGCAGACGGGCGGCGACGATCAGTGGAGCAATATGTTGGCAGGCGCCGACTTGATACGTCGCAAGGAAGGCAAGAAAGTCTACGCATTGACCTATCAATTGCTGACCACATCCGACGGCAAGAAGATGGGCAAGACGGCAAAGGGAGCCGTTTGGTTGGACGCAAACAAGACTTCTCCGTACGATTTCTTTCAATATTGGCGCAACGTCGAGGATGACAGAGTGGAAACGTGCCTCAAATTGTTGACCTTCCTCGATCTGAAAGAAATAGAGGAATTGACCACGCACAAAGATGAGCGTATGAACGCCGCAAAGGAACGTCTTGCATACGAGGTTACCGCTATCGTACACGGCAGGCAAATCGCCGACGAGGTGCTGACGCAGGTGCGCGCGTCGTTCAGCTCCGATGTGGACAATATGCCCGTCGTCAGGATATCCGACCCGGGAAATATAATCGACATTCTGGTAAAATGCGGTCAGTGCAAGTCCAACGGCGAAGCAAGGCGTCTTGTCGAGGGCGGCGGCGTGTCCGTCAACGACCAACGTGTCGATTCATATCTGTGGACGCTGCCCGCAGAAGTCAAGGCAAAGAACGAATTCGTTCTGCACAAGGGCAAGAAAGTCCACTTGCGCGTGATTGTCGAATGATGAAGGAATACGACACCATAGATGTATCGGAATCGGTAACGGAAACCGTCATTGACAAATCGCGCTTTATTTCCTCGGCGATCCACGTCGATACGGCGGAGGAAGCAGCGCAATACGTCGAAGCCAAGCGTAAACGGTACTATGACGCCACGCACAATTGTTATGCCTATATCGTCGGCGACAAGGCAAAGTTCAGCGACGACGGCGAACCGCAGGGAACCGCGGGAATGCCGATATACGAATGTATCAAACAGAAAAATCTCGACTTCGTATGCGTCGTCGTAACGCGATATTTCGGCGGAGTCAAGCTGGGCGCGGGCGGACTTGTGAGAGCTTACAGCGGTTCTGCCGCGGCAAGTCTCAATCAAGCCAAACGCTTGCATATGACGGATTGTACCCGCGTCGAAGTGTCCGTCGATTACTCTTTTCTGAAACCTCTTCGCAATGCGATCGGCAATCAGGCGAGGGAAGAAGCGGTTTATTACGAGGATAAAGTGCGCTTACTATATCTGTTTCCGACTGTTTTATCAAGTACTATTTGTGACATAGTATCTCAAAACACCCTCGGAAAGGGTACTGTCGAAGTAAAAGAGCGTCTGTTGACGCATTTTGAGAAATAATTTTGCAGCAGGACGTCGCTTTGCCTATATTTCGGCGGGCGATCGTGTGGTCTGAGCCGACAGTCGTTTAATTGTGCGACAGTCGTGTCCTGTTTACGGTAAATATGTCTAAGATCCGACTCAAAGGCGCCAATCTTCTTGCGCCGTTGCCCGTCGTAATGGTATCGTCGGGCGATATGAAAAATTCCGATATCATCACCGTCGCTTGGACGGGTATTGTATGTTCGTCGCCTCCGCGCGTATATATTTCCGTACGCCGCGACAGATACAGTTATCAACTGATTAAAGACAGCGGCGAATTCGTCATCAATTTCACCACGGCAAATTTGCTTGCCGCTTGCGATTGGTGCGGCGTGCGCAGCGGACGCGACTACGATAAATTCGCTGAGATGAACCTCGCAAAAGGCAAGGCAAATACCGTTTCCGCTCCGCTGATAGAGGAAAGTCCCGTCAATATCGAATGTAAAGTTTTTCAAGTGGTGCCTCTCGGTTCTCACGATATGTTTCTTGCCGACGTACTTGCGGTGGACGTCGACGAGAGCCTGACGGACGATAACGGCGCGATAGACTACTCAAAGGTAAATCTCGTAAGCTATCAACACGGAGAATATTATTCGACGGGGAGACATCTCGGACGTTTCGGGTTCTCTGCGCAGCGCAAATATATCTCCGCCTACGGCAAGGGAAAGAACGCGATGAGCAACAGCCCGTTGACAAGAAGGCGCCGCCCGAAAAGGAAAAAATAGCGATGCGACCTTGCATTTACACTTTGCTTGTAACCGTCGCGGTTGATTTTGTCAATCCGCACGCATAAAAATATTCTCTAATGGAGCAATATCCTTGAATTTACAGAAATTAAACGACGCGCAATTCCAAGCCGTTACGGCACCCCTCGGACCGACGCTTGTTCTCGCGGGAGCGGGCAGCGGCAAGACGCGCGTTCTTACCAACAGAATACTTTTTCTGGTACAGGAATGCGGAGTACATCCTTCGGAGATACTTGCAATAACCTTTACAAACAAGGCGGCAAACGAGATGAAGCGTCGTCTGTACGAATTCGACTGCGACGCTCGTTATATGCACGTCTCCACGATACACTCTTTTTGCGCCGCATTGCTGCGAAACGAATATCAATCTTTGAAGTTCGGCAGCAACTTCTCCATATACGACGAAAGCGAGAAGAAGGGCGTGCTTAAACAGGTCGTCAAGAGCGTATTCGAGGAGACCACGACGCAGATGGTGGACGGTTTTGCAGACAGCATTTCGGATATCAAGAACAATGCGCCGGACGTAATGGGAGACATCGTCGCTCTTGCGGAGAAAGACGAATATCTCAAAGATCAATTGGACAAGTTATCCTATATCTCCGCAGGCGCGGACAACGACGAATTGCTCAAAGTCATCAACGGCTATTCCGACAAGATGACGCAAAATAACGCAATGGACTTTGACGATCTGCTGTACTTCGCGCACAAACTTTTCTCGGAATTTCCCGAGATTCTGGATAAATACCGCGAACGTTACCGCTATATTCTCATAGACGAATTTCAGGATACCAACAAAGTTCAATACGAGATTTTCAAGATGCTTGCGGATAAATACCGCAATATCTTCGTGGTGGGGGACGACGACCAATCGATATACAGTTGGCGGGGCGCCGACGCCTACAACCTGAAAAAATTCGAAAGAGATTACCCCGATTGCAGAATATACAAGTTGGAACAGAATTACCGCTCTACCAAGCGCATACTCGAAGTCGCCAACGAACTGATTTCAAAGAACGTCAACCGTTTCGACAAAGTGTTGTGGACGGACAATCCCGACGGGCTTAAAGTGCAGCTGTTTACCGCATACAACGAGTTGGACGAAGCGTACTATGTGGTGGAGCAGATCAAGAATCTGCGCTATCTCGATCCCGATACAAGGCTCAGAGACTTTGCGATTCTTATGCGCGTCAATGCCCTTTCCCGCAGTTTCGAGCAACAACTTCAACAGAACAAAATCCCGTACAAAGTATTCGGCGGGTTCAAGTTCTTTGAGCGCAAGGAGATCAAGGACGTACTTGCGTATCTGCGTCTTATCGACAATCCATACGATTCCGAGGCGTTCGTCCGTGCGCTTAACGTCCCCGCAAAGCGCGGCATAGGAGATACCACGGTGGGCAAGTTGCGCAACCTTTCCGTCGAGTACGGTCTGCCTATGATCGACGTTATTTCCGACGAGCGCAATCTCGACGTATTCAACTCTTCGATGAGGGCGAAGTTGGGGGATTTCTACAAGTTGACGGAGGAGTTGACGGAACTCTCCCGTACAAAGAACGCCGCCGATTTCGTTCACGCGATGTTGGACATATTGGATTTCAGAAAGATATGGCAAGATCTCGGCGAGGAAGATCGCGCTATGAATATCGACGAATTCGAAGAAGCTGTCGTCGAGTTTCAGAAAACGAACCCTGACGCAACGCTTTCGGATTGGTTGCAAACGGTAAGCCTTGCGCAGGATACCGACGAAGCCGACGGCGGCGATTACGTCACCGTCGCCACGATACACGCCGTCAAGGGATTGGAATTTCGTACGGTATTCGTGGTGGGCTTGGAAGAAGGGCTATTTCCCACTTCGAGGAGTTCTTACGAATCGGACGGTATGCAGGAGGAACGTCGGCTTATGTATGTCGCCGCAACGCGCGCCGAGGAGCGACTGTATCTGACCTGCGCTCAATCGCGGTTTATGTGGGGGCAACGCAAGAACGGCTATCCGAGCCGTTACTACAACGAGGTCAGGAAGTTGTACGAGCCGCATCGCAAGCCGCTTTCCGAACGCGAATTATCCGACGACGGACTTTTGGACAAACTGATAAACAGAGAACCGCGGCAAACCCCGTCTGATTCCGGCAAGACGGACAAGGAAACGGCTGTATTCAGGGTCGGTCAGATCGTCGAACACGCGTCGTTCGGCAAAGGCATCATTTTGCGTATCGACAGAGATATAGCCGATGTGGTATTTGACGGCGTCGGAAAGAAATCGCTTAACGTAAGATTTGCGCCTTTGAAGGTAATAAAATAACGGAGAATACTGTTATGACAATGCAGGAAATGGTGGCACAGCTCAACAAATGGGCTTATGAATATTATGTTTTGGACAAGCCGAGCGTCCCCGATACGGTGTACGACGCTCTTTACGACCGTCTCGTTTTGTTGGAAAAACAGACAGGGACGGTACTCCCCGACAGCCCCACTCACCGCGTGGGCGGAGAACCCGTCAAAAATTTCGTTCAGCACAATCACCTCAAACGACTTTACAGTCTGGACAAGGTGCAAAGTTTCGGCGAACTCGAAGAGTGGGTGGACAAGACGGAGAAGGTTTTGGGCAAGACGGTGTTTACCGTCGAGCTTAAATATGACGGATTGACTATCAACGTCACCTATGACAACGGCATTTTCATCGGAGCTTCCACCCGTGGCAACGGCGTCACGGGCGAGGACGTTACCGAGCAGGTCAAGACTATACGTTCGGTGCCTCTTACGATTCCTTTCAAGGGCAAATGCGAACTTCAAGGGGAGGGCATTATGCGCCTTTCCGTTCTGGATAGATACAACCGTTCTCATCCTGCCGACGCTCTGAAAAACGCCCGCAATGCCGCGGCGGGGGCGATACGCAATCTCGATCCCAAGGTCACTGCCGAACGCAATCTCGACGTGGTGTTTTACAGCAACGGTTACGAAGAGGGACTGCAAGTTTCCTCGCAGACGGAATTGGTGAGCTTTTTGAAAAGCTGCGGAATGTTGACCAATTATGTGTTTGAAAAGGCTAGCTGTTATGAAGAAATAAAAGCGATAATAGAAAAAATCGGTCGGCAGCGTTCCTCATACGATTTTTTGATAGACGGCGTCGTCGTCAAGGTTGACGATTTTGCACAGCGCGAGGAATTGGGTTATACGGACAAATTTCCCAAATGGGCTGTCGCTTACAAGTTTGACGCGGAACAGGTGACGACGGAACTTCTGGACGTGGATTGGCAAGTGGGACGTACGGGCAAACTTACGCCCATAGGCAAACTTCGCGCAGTGGAACTGTGCGGCGCGACTATAAGGCGGGCAACGCTCAACAATTTCGGAGACATTACCCGCAAGCGCTTAAAGAAACATTCGTTGGTATTTATCCGTCGCAGCAACGACGTTATTCCCGAAGTTCTCGGCGCGGCGGAAGAGGGCGGCGAGGAGATCGTCAAGCCGACGGTATGTCCCGCGTGCGGATCCCCTCTCGAAGAAACGGGCGCCAATCTGTATTGCGTCAATGCCGAGCATTGCCGTCCGCAGATCGTGGCGCGCATCACGCATTACTGTTCCAAGAACGCTTGCGATATAGAGGGATTGAGCGACAAAACGGCGGAGTTGCTTGTGGATAAGCTCGGCGTCAGGTCTGTCGCAGATCTTTACTCGCTTACCGAAGCGGATCTCGGTCCGTTATTTGTACTCGGCGAAAAAGAATCCAAGAAAGCCCGCAATGTCGTGCTTGCGATAGAGAAGAGCAAGCAGGTCAAGTTGGCGCAGTTTATATTCGCACTCGGTTTGGATAATGTCGGGTCCGTTACCGCGCGCGAACTTGCCGCGCGTTTCGGCAGCGTGGAAGCGCTTGCAAACGCCACGGCGGAACAATTGACGTCGATAAACGGCGTCGGCGACGTCGTTGCGGAGGGCATAGTTCAGTTTTTCGGCGAACAACAGAACCGCGATATAATCGAACGGCTCAAAGCTATCGGCATAGATCCCGTCTACCATGTACAACAAGCGGCAGGAGCGTTTGTCGGCAAGAAAGTAGTCCTGACGGGCAGCTTGACGGAGTTTACGAGGGGGCAGGCGTCGAAGTTGATAGAGGAACGCGGCGGCGAGATTTCTTCTTCCGTAAGCAGATCCGTCAATCTCGTGGTCGTCGGGGCGGACGCCGGCAGCAAATTGGACAAAGCTCGCGCGTTGGGCATAGATATCATTGACGAGGCGGAATTCAAAAAGATGTTGGGCGGCAATTGAGCCGTCCTCACTTCGTATAGCCGCATTTTCTTACCCCATATTGCATTTTTCGGCGATACGGCGTTCATTTGCATAAGCGGAAATAACTTCATAATGGCAGTTTTGCGCCGAAATTTTTCGCGCGGTTTGCCCTTTGTTATGTTCCGATTATCACGTTGAGCTTATTATCCGCGAGAACAATCCGTTTTCTCATTATATAAAAATAAATTTATTACTTATAATTTTGCTTATTATCGATTGATAAAAAATTCTCGCTGTGGTACAATATTAAATTGAAAATAGTCATTCGGAGGCGAGTGATATGAAGAGTATGACAGGTTACGGCAAAGCTGCTGTTACGCGCGACAATCGTGAATTGACGGTGGAACTTAAATCCGTCAATCATCGGTTTCTCGATATTTCCACAAAAATACCCCGCGCATTTATTTCTTGCGAGGACGTGATCAGAAATACCCTTGCCGAATGTCTGTCTCGCGGACACATAGACGTCTTTATCAATTACGCCCTCGTAGGCGAATCGGACAAACGCGTTGTCGTTGATATGGCGCTTGCCAAGGAATACGTCGAGGCTGCGCATAGGTTAAGTTCGGCGTTTCCCGAGCTTAATCACGATTTCAATGTAAACGCGCTTATGCGCTCGGGAGAAGTGTTGAGTCTCGAACAGACCGAGGAGGACGCGGACGTTTTGCGCGAAATGGTGCAGGAAGCTGTCGTCAAGGCGGCGGATAATCTCAACGCAATGCGCGAAGCGGAGGGCAACAGACTTCGTATAGATTTGCTCGCCAAGATAGACAATGTCGAACGTCTGCTGGGCAAAGCAGCCCAATGCGCGCCCGAAGTCGTTGCGGATTACCGCGACAAGTTGCGCGCAAGGATAACCGAAGCACTTGCCGACGTTCGGTTGGACGAAGCGAAGCTCGTAAACGAGGTGTGTTTCTTTGCGGATAAATCCTGCATCGACGAAGAGATCACTCGACTTTACGGTCATATCGCTCACGCCCGCGAAATTCTGTCAAGCGAGGAACCCGTCGGCAGGAAGTTGGACTTTTTGGTGCAGGAATTCAATCGCGAGACCAATACCATTTGCAGCAAATCTTCTTATTTAGAGCTGACCAATATCGCTTTGGAAATGAAGAACGAGATAGAAAAAATCAGAGAACAGGTACAAAATTTGGAGTAAAATCCATTGGAGATAATACAAAGTATGGAAGAAAAAAAACAAGGTAAACTAATCATTATTTCCGGTCCAAGCGGCGCGGGCAAGGGTACGATTTGCGCCGAGCTGATGAGGCTTATGCCGGACTTGGTGCTGTCCTGCTCGGTAACGACGCGCGCGCCTCGTCCCACCGAACGCCGAGACCGCAGCTATTTCTTCGTATCTGAGGACACTTTCCTCGATATGGTACGCAAGAACGAGCTTTTGGAGTACGATCAGCACTTTGAGAATTACTACGGCACGCCCAAGAAATTTGTTGTGGATATGCTCAATTTCGGCAAAGACGTAATATTGGAGATAGACGTAAAGGGCGCGTTGCAAGTCAAGCAAAACTATCAGGACAGTATTCTGTTCTTCATCGAAGCGCCCAGCGAGCAAGCGCTGTACGAGCGTTTGAAAAAGCGCGGATCAGAGAGCGAGGAGAAGATCCAGATACGAATGGCGCGTAACAAGTTGGAACTCGCTCAACGTTATAAATACGACTACTGCATAATGAACGACGACGTCGACAGAGCGGTAGCGGAGATCATCGAAATTTTGAAAGAAAGGAGAAATAAGTAATGATAGCAAAACCTCCCATTGACGAACTCACCGAAAAGGCGGGAGACAAGTACACGCTTTGCTGCGTTATCGCCAAGCGCGCCAAGGAACTCAACAACAGTCCCGAGCTTCCGCAGAATTTCAAGCCGATAACGTATGCTTCGGGCGAATTTGACGACGGCATCACGGAGATTGCCAAGAAATAATGCCTAAATTACAAGGTAAAAATATCGTTTTGGGCGTAACGGGCGGCATCGCCGTTTACAAGGTATGCAACCTCGTGCGCCTGTTCAAAAAAGCCGGCGCAAACGTGGACGTCATTATGACCGCCAACGCGACGCAATTTGTCACGCCGTTGACTTTCGAGACGCTTTCCAACCGACCTGTCGTCACCGATATGTTCAAGCGCGGCGGGCATTGGGAAGTAGAGCATATTTCTCTTGCCAAGAAAGCCGACCTTTTCGTCGTGGCGCCCGCGACAGCCGACATTATCGGTAAATTCGCCAACGGCATAGCCGACGATATGTTGTCCACAACGTTTATGGCGACCGTCGCGCCCGTGGTGGTATGCCCCGCTATGAACGTCAATATGTATCACAGCAAGTCTTTTACCGCCAATCTCGAACAATTGGAAAAGCGCGGTGTGCTTGTCGTAAAGGCGGACAGCGGATTTCTCGCTTGCGGCGACGTCGGGGACGGCCGTATGGCGGAGCCTCAGGCAATAGCCGATTTTTGCGAAAAACTGCTTTGTCCCAAGAGCGATTACCTCGGCAAGAAAGTTCTCGTCACCTGCGGAGCCACATTGGAGAAGTTGGATGACGCGCGTTTTGTTACAAATTTTTCCAGCGGCAAGATGGGGAGCGCCATCGCGGAAGCGGCTTTGAACCGAGGCGCGGAAGTCACCGTCATTTTGGGCAGGCATACCGTCGCCGTGGACGAACGAGCAACGATAGTAAACGTGGAGACGACTCGTCAAATGTACGACGAGACGGTCTCTCGCGTGGAAAACTCCGACGTGATAATAATGGCGGGCGCTCCTTGCGATTACCGCCCCGAACGCTTCTCCGACAGTAAGATCAAGGCGGATGAATTGACCGTCAAGTTTGTCAAGAATCGGGATATAGCGGCGCGCGTAGGGGAGATCAAGGGCGACAGATTCTTGTGTATCTTCTCCGCCGAAACGGATAACTGTTTGGCAAACGCTCGTGAGAAACTGTTGAAAAAGCACGCGGATCTCGCCGTTCTCAACGACGTAAAACACAACGACGTGTTCGGCAGCGATACCGACGTCGTTACTTTCGTTACCGCCGACGACGCCGTCGATTGTCCCGAAATGAGCAAACGGCAGATCGCCGAACTTATTTTGGATAGGGCTAACAGATGATCTATTCCGTTATAGTGGATCTGTCCGCCGGCGAGGTGGATCGAATATTCGACTACAAGGGCGAGGGCTACAAGATTGGCACTCGCGTTTTGGTCAGTTTCGGCAAAAGGCAAACCGAGGGATACATAATCGACGTTAAGGACAAGTCGGATTACGACGAGAGCAAACTAAAAGAAATTATACGCCCCTTAGAGGACTTTCCCGCCATTTCGGAAGATCTGTTGCAGCTCGGCGGATTTATGCGGGAGGAATATCACCTAAGGTGGGCGGACGTTTTGCGATTGTTCATTCCCGCCGAAATGCGCGGCAACCGCGTCAGATCCCTATCCAGGCAGCAAGTATGTCTTGCCACGCAGGACAGTCTTGACGTGATATTGGATTCACTGAAACCCAACGCGACTATGCAGCGGGATTTGGTGACTTTTTTGTATCTCAACGGCGCGACTCTTGCTGAAACCGTCAATTCGGAATTCGGCAATTCGGCGTTACGCGCATTGAAACAAAAGGGATTGGTTTCCTCACAGGATATTGTGGTGCGGCGCACTCCGTATAAGGATCTTAATGCGGAACGCATGCCTAAACGTGAACTTTTGCCCGCGCAACAACAAGCGGTGGACGCTGTTCTTGCCGACCGACGAGGAAAATTTCTTCTGCACGGCGTAACGGGCAGCGGCAAGACGGAGGTGTATCTCACGATAATCGACAAGATCGTTGCCGAGGGCAAGTCCTGCATTATGCTTGTGCCGGAGATATCGCTTACGCCCAATATGCTCAGGCAGTTGAGAGGGCGTTTCGGCGACAACGTGGCGCTATTGCACAGCGGATTGTCAAGCGGCGAACGGTACGACGAATGGCTTCGTCTCAAAAACGGCGAAGCGCAGATAGCCGTCGGCGCCCGCAGCGCGGTATTTGCTCCTCTTCGCAATATAGGCGCGATAATAATAGATGAGGAACACGACGGCAGTTATATATCTGATTTCAATCCGCGCTACAACACGATAGAGGTCGCCGATTACCGTGCCGAGCAGAACGGAGCGTTGTTGCTTTTGGGCAGCGCGACGCCGAGCCTCGGCAGTTACTATCAAGCGCAGAAGGGCAAGTTGAAGCTGCTGCAAATGCCGGAACGTATCAACAGACAACCGCTTCCCAAGGTGGAAATAGTGGATATGGCTGCGGAAACGAGAAGAGGCAACAAGGGGATATTTTCTTCCTTGCTCAAACAGAAACTTGCCGAAACGCTTCGGGCGGGCAATCAGGCGATGCTGTTTCTCAACAGACGCGGTTATTCCTCCTTTCTGATGTGTACAAAATGCGGTTACGTTGCCAAGTGTACCGATTGCGACGTCAGTCTTACGGTCCACCGAGACGACAATATGCTCAAATGTCACTATTGCGGCAAACATTTCTATATGTTGGACAAATGTCCCAATTGCAAGGAAAGCAGTTTCCGCCAAGGCAAGATAGGCACTCAGCAGATAGAGCAACTGCTTCGCGAAATGTTTCCCGACGTCAAGGTATTGCGTATGGACGCCGATACTACACAGACAAAGGAAAGTCACGGCAAGATATTGGAAGCTTTCCGCAACGGCGATGCGCAGATTCTTGTCGGTACGCAGATGATAGCCAAGGGACACGACTTTCCCAAGGTTACGTTGGTGGGTATTCTGGACGGAGATCAGAGCCTTCATCACGACGATTATCTCGCCACGGAACGCACTTTCCAACTTATCACGCAAGTGGCGGGGCGCAGCGGACGCGACAAGGACGTCGGCACCGTGGTGTTGCAGACGTATACCCCCTCTCATTATTGCTTGCAGCTTGCCGCTCGGCAGGATTATGTAAGTTTCTACAAGCGAGAAATAAGCCTCCGCGAGGCGTCTGCATTTCCTCCTTTTTCCGAGATAATCCGTATTCTTTATACGGGTGAGAAGGAGAAAGACTGCATCGATCAACTGACGGAGCAATATGCCGAATTGGCTGACTTGAAAAGCAGACATCAACAGGCGTTTTTCTATCTGGACAAGATGCGCTGTCCGTTAAAACGCGCCGAGAACAAATATCGTTTTCAGATACTCATCAAATTGAGGATAGACAGCGTCAAGGAGATCATTCCGCAAATTTATGCCGTGTGCGACGGCAAAACACGCAATAGCGTTCAGATATCCGTGGAACGCAACCCGCAAAATTTATCCTGACAGGTGATATTATGGCTAAGAGAAATATAATCAAGATGGGAGATCCGCTTCTCCGCAAGATATGTAAACCCGTTGAAAGTTTCGACGGTAAACTTGCTCAACTTATCGACGATATGGAAGATACGCTACACGCCGTCGGCGGTTTGGGTCTCGCCGCGCCGCAAGTGGGGATACTGCGCCGCGTATGTATCGTCGAGTACGACGACAAGCTGTACGAATTGGTCAATCCCGTGCTGATCAAAAGCTCGGGCAAATGCGTAGACAACGAAGGCTGTCTGTCCGTCGTTGGTTTCCGCGGGTTGGTGGAGCGTCCCGAGACGATAGATATTGAGTATTTCGACCGCAGGGGCAGAAAACATTCTCAACACGCGGAAGGATATTTCGCGCGCGTATTCTTGCACGAAATGGATCACCTGGACGGCATATTGTTTGCCGACAAGATGATAAAGAAGATCATAGACGACGACTAAACGAAGAGGTGGCAATGAGAGTGGTTTTTCTGGGGACGCCCGATTTCGGCATTCCCGCTTTGCAACGGATAATGAACTATCATGAGGTCGTCGGATGCGTTTGTCAACCCGACAAGATCGGCGCGCGAGGCAAGACGGAGTTTTCTCCCGTCAAGAAGTTTGCATTGCAGCACGCCTTGCCTCTTTTTCAGTTTGAAAAGATCTCCCGCGACGGAGCGGAAACTTTGAGGGATCTTCACCCCGATATAATGGTTACGGCGGCATACGGGCAGATACTGTCGCAGGAAATTATAGACATTGCGCCGCACGGAATAATAAATATTCACGGCTCGCTGCTGCCCAAACTCAGGGGGGCTGCGCCCATTCAGTATGCCGTGCTTGAAGGATTGGACAGGACGGGCATCACCGTTCTCAATACCGTCAGAAAAGTGGACGCGGGCGAAATAATATTGCAAAAGTCGTTGGATATATTGCCTTACGAGACTTGCGGAGAACTTTTTGAGCGTATGGCTCAATTGGGCGCCGAGGCGATAGTCGAGGCGTTGGATCTTATACAACGCGGTAAAGCCGTTTACACTCCGCAGAATGAAGAAGAAGCAACGTTTTGCGGCAAGATAACCTCCGAGCAGGAGCGGATAGATTGGAACAGACCGCGTCGCGAAGTAATAAATCTCGTGCGCGCGCTTAATCCGAATCCCGTTGCCTGGACGACCGTGAACGGCAAGAGGCTCAGGATATACGCTCTCCGTCCCTGCGAAGACGATTTTTGCGGCAGGGCGGGAGAAATAGTGCAAAGCGGAAAAAAAGTCCTTTCAGTAATGTGCGGTGACGGCGCGGTAAATATTGTAGAATTGCAGGCGGAGAACGCTCGCCGTATGGATATAGTCAGCTTTCTCAACGGACGTCGATTGCCCGTCGGAACTGTTCTCGGCGAACTATGAATAACGCTTTTTTGAAAAGTTTTAAGACGCTGAGGCAGGTATATGCCGATAAGGCTTTCTCGTCCGTTGCGCTCAATAACACTTTATTCAACTGCAAAAAGCAAGACAAAGCGCTCATCACCAAGATAGTGTACGGCGTATTGGATAACGATATCCGATTGGAATATATTATTTCTCGCAACGTCCGCAAAATGCCCAAGGCGGATACGCTGCTCTATCTCAAAATCGGCGTTTACTGCCTTGCGGAGCTGTCGATACCGATATATACGGTAGTCAACGATATTGCCGAGCTGTCCAAACTCAGCGGAGACAGACGTATAGTCGGTTTCGTCAACGCTACGCTCAAATCCGTTTCGCAAAACGCAAAAGACTTTGACGATTACCCCGAGAACGAAGAGGAATACCTGTCCGTAAAGTATTCCTACCCCCTTTGGGCGTTGAAAAAGCTTATCAAAGATTACGGCAAGGATACCGCCGCACGGATAGTCAGTCACATATACGATCACCGCACGACGGCGCGATTCGTATCGGCTGTCGATACGGCGCAGATCGCCGAACGGTATGGCGTAGAGGCGCAAGCGTCGGTATTCGAGGACGGCTTTTACATAAAGGGCAACTTGCCGAACGATAGCGCGGATTACACGTTGCAGAGTCTCTCGTCGATGGCTGTCGCGCGCATTTGCGCAAGCGTCACGCCGCAAAGCGGCAAATTTTTGGATTGCTGCGCGGCGCCCGGCGGCAAATCGATATATGTCAAGCAGCTATTACCGAATGTCGAAGCGACGGCGTGCGATATCTATCCGCACAGAGTAAATCTTATCGACGGATATGCCCGTCGGATGAATGTTGCCGTGCGCACCGTCTGCAAAGATATGACGGAGAACGAGCCGTCGTGGAACGAACGGTTCGATACCGTGCTTTGCGACGTTCCGTGCAGCGGTTTCGGCGTGTTGGACAACCGACCGGATATCAAACTTTTCAGACAGAACAAGGACATCTCCGAATTGATGAAATTGCAATACGCAATACTTGACAATTGCTCGCGCTATGTCGCGCAAGGCGGCAGTCTTGTATATTCCACGTGTACGGTTTTCGACAACGAGAACGGGCAGAACATACGCAAATTTCTCAAAGAACACCCGCAATTTGCTTACGGTACCATTTGCCTTGAACAGTTTCCGTCGGCAAACGGCGAAGGGTATTATCAATTTCTGCCGCACAAAGACGGAGTTCAAGGCTTCTATGTGGCGGTACTTCAACGGATCGGATGACAATTTTACAGGATTACACACAACAGGAATTGACTGACTATCTTACAGCCGAGTACGGCATCAAGCCGTTCGTAGCCGTGCAGATATATCAGTGGCTGACCAAGGCGACGGATTTTGACGGAATGACCAATATTTCCAAAAATCTGCGCGAGAGGCTAAGCGCCGATTGCGTTGCGGTTGCGGCAAAGATCGTCAAGACATTGACGTCGCAGCTTGACGGCACGAAAAAATTCTTATTCCGACTCTCCGACGGAAACGTTGCAGAGGGCGTTTTGATGAGCTACAAGTACGGCAACACTTTGTGCGTTTCCACTCAGGTGGGTTGCCGTATGGGGTGCAAATTTTGCGCAAGTACTATCGGCGGATTGATACGCAATCTCTCCGCGGGGGAAATTCTGGGGCAGGTGCTTGCCGTAAACGCGCTTGGCAACGGCAAGGAACGTTATGTAACAAATATCGTTTTGATGGGCAGCGGCGAACCTCTCGATAATTTCGACAACGTGGTTAAATTTTTGCGGTTGGTCTCCGCAAGCGAGGGTATCAATATTTCTCTTCGCAACGTGTCGCTGTCTACGTGCGGTATAGTCCCCAATATACGCAAATTGGCGGATATGAATCTGCCCGTCAATCTTACGTTGAGTTTGCACAATCCCTTTAACGATCAACGCAAAGAAATTATGCCCGTCTCCCGCGCCTACTCCGTAGAAGAGGCGATCGATGCGTGCAAATATTTCTTCGAGCGGACGGGCAGACGGATAATAATAGAATACACCCTTATCGACGGGCAAAACGACAGCTATTCGCATGCGTTGAAGTTGGCGTCTCTTCTCAGAGGAATGTCTGTTCACGTCAATGTTATTGCGTTGAATCCCGTCAAGGAGACGGGTTTGAAGGGCACAAGCGAACGCGTTCTCAGACAATTTCTGCAATATTTGGACAAACTCGGTGTCTCCGCCACGCGTCGCCGTACTATGGGACAGGATATAGAAGGCGCTTGCGGACAGTTGAGACGAAGGTATTTGGAAGGTCGCGATGACAATTGAGAAGGGAATCGTAATCAAGTCGGTGGGCGGAGTATTCACCGTTATGGGAGATGGCGGACGCAAATTCGTGTGTTTTTCTCCCAAGAAGTTGCGCTACAACGATAACGACGTCATTGTGGGAGACAGAGTAAATTTTCAGGATCTGCATCGCGGCAAGGGGTTGATAACGGAAGTCGTCGCTCGTCGCAACAAGCTCATCCGACCCGAGATCGCCAATCTGGACGTGTGCTTTATCGTGTTGGCTTGTGAGCCGCAACCCGATTTTTACCTTTGCGACAAGGTATTGATCAATTGTTTTCAGGAGCATATCGAGCCTGTCGTCGTAGTCAACAAGACGGATCTTTCTTACGAAACAGCCAAGGAAGCCGCGTCCAATTACGGCAGCGTCGCCGATATCGTGACGGTATCGGCTTTGGACGGCAGCGTAAACAAATTGACGGATTACATTGTCGGCGGCAAGGTCGCTTGCTTTGCGGGACAGTCCGCCGTCGGCAAGACTTCGTTGCTCAACGCATTGTTGCCGGAAATAAAAGAGGCGACGGGCGGTATTTCCGCCAAATCGGGCAGAGGCGTTCATACCACGCGATACAGTTCTCTGCACAGGATAGGCGACGGATTTATCGCCGACACTTGCGGTTTTTCGCTGTGTGAATTGAAAAACATCCGTTCCGACGAACTTCGATTGTATCTTGACGATTTTGTCGCCGTCGCGCACGATTGCAGATATACCTCGTGTACACACACCGTAGAGCCGGATTGCGCCGTCAGAGCGGCGGTAGAGCAGGGCAACGTTTGCAAAGCGCGGTACGAACGTTATGTCGAAGAATATAATGAACTAAAACAAGCGGAAAAAAATCAATATTGACAATACGCTTGCCGATATGATATATTGACAATGCAATTAACCGACAATTTCCCGACGAGGTGCATATGAAAAAAATCTTTGTCAGTCCATCGATACTTACCGCCGACTTCGCCCGATTGGAGCAGGAATGCAAGTCTTTGGAAAAAAGCGGCGCCGATTGGATCCATTGCGACGTAATGGACGGCAGTTTCGTGCCTAACCTGACCTTCGGAATGCCCGTTATCAAGAGCATACGCCGTTGCGTCGTATTGCCGCTTGACGTACATCTTATGATAGATAAGCCCGAACGTTATGTTAAGCAGTTTGCGGAAGCGGGCGCGGATCTTATAACATTTCATATCGAAGCGACGGACAAAGTCTCCGAGGCGCTCAGACTCATCCATTCCTGCGGCAAAAAGGCGGGTTTGTCCATAAAGCCGAATACCCCCGTCGGTGCGTTGACGCCATATCGCGGGTTGTTCGATATGGTCTTGATTATGTCTGTCGAACCGGGATTCGGCGGGCAGGAATTTATCCCTTCCGCCACGGACAAGATCCGTCGCGCAAAACAACTCTTTCCGGATACCCTCGTAGAGGTGGACGGGGGCATCAACGTCGAGACTGCCAAGCAGGTGATAGAGGCGGGTGCGGATGTAATCGTGGCAGGCAGCGCTATTTTCGGCGCGGCAGATCGCGCGGCGGCAATAACGCATATCCGAAAGGGCAAGTAGGTAGACTTTTAATATTTTTGGCTCTATGTCAAATGTTGGGGGTAAGGCAAATTATAAAGAAGAATAAGCCTGCTTTGCCCCAACATTATGCCATTAGAGCCGCCGACCAAACGCAAGTCGCTCGGGTATTCGGTGTAAAAAGGCTTCACTTCGGGCACAAAGTGCCCTCGTTGCAGATTATTTTGCGTTGGAATACCCTCGCTCGTGGTGTTACAAGGACGGGTGTGTATTTGAAATTTCGGTTGACTGTGCAACTGACCCATGACGAAGTGCAAGCGCCGCGCGGGTCGCCGCTTGCAACGGAATTTTCGCTTCGTTCGCTACTATGCGCGATACGCGCATCTCCGCGCGCTCAAATTCCTCTTTAATTTGTATGTCGACCTCTTTATTTCATTTACTTCTACACACTAACATTTCTTACAGAACCTGTTTTTAGCAAGATTCGGACTTTCGCAAGAAGTCCGTTTTTTTGCATAAGCGTAACGTATCGGCGTTCTGCGACATATAATGGTAAAAAAATGGAGATTGTATGAAAAGTAAAATTTTTTGTTTCAAATTGCCGACTTTTTTAGGCAATATACTACGTTTATTGCTCGGCAAGGCAGTAGTGGGCAAGAAGTAGAGCAACAGGTCCGACATTCTAACAATAAAAAACAAGTCCTTTGAAATAAAAGAGGGTTCTGTAAGAAATGTTTGAGTGCAGAAGTAAATGAAATACAGAAGTAGACTTCCATATCACAGCGGAATTTGAGCAAGCGGAGATGCGCGTGTCGCGCATAGTAGCGAACAAAGCGAAAATTCCGTCTGCAATCTCGGGCGTGTACCGAGATTGCAGTCCTTGCGGGGGACGCCGGGGTACGCGACTCCCCGGCGAAAGTCAAAAAAATGAAGCCACGTGCAGTGGCTTCCTAAGTAGTCCGACCACGTCTGCGCTTGCGCCCCGTCAGGGGTCGGTTGCGCAGTCAACCGTACAGACGGGCGTTTGGTCGGCGGCTCTAATGGCATAATGTTGGGGCAAAGTAGGCTTACTTTTCTATATAATTTGTCTTGACCCCAACATTTGCCATAGAGCCTAAAAGAGCTTGTTTTCGGTATTGTGATCAAGCGTTCGTCGAATTTGTCGTATCGCAAGCGTTTGTTTCGACGGCATGCGTTTTCGTCCTGAGTATTTCCAACATTTCGTCGGCGTATTGCGTTTCGATGTTCAACGTTTTCGTTTTGTCTGTCAGGCGAAAACGGCAAAACGGCGCAGCATCTTTTTTGTATTCATATGTTTGTATTTCGTCGAGAGATATTACCTTTTTGCGGCAGAAGAGGTTTACGACGATTTGCTTTTCCGTCACGGTCAGACGGTAAGCGACGGATTTCCACAGTTGCCACAAAATAATGTTCGCCGATATCCAACATGCAAATAAGAGTATATAATAGGGCACACTCCATTGAAATTTGTATGCTAAGTATATCAGCGCGAATACGCCGAGCGTAACCGCTGCGCCGCCGACGATTATCAGGATAACTTTGCGCTTAGCGTTCGGTACGTCGTCCGCAAGCAATGCGGGGACGATGGTTTTATCATTTTTTTCAGTCATTTTGCTGTTCATTTTCTAAGGAAAGTTCCTGTTCTTCGTCGTTTTCTTGTGCGCTTTCGCGGACGGCGTCGGTTTTTATCCAACCCCATTTGCGCCACAATTTTTCCGTTTGAGCAAAAAGCAACGGATACACACCTATATCGATGAAAGTAACGACGGCATAGCGCAGCGTGCGAAATATCCTTTCAAACCAAACGTTGTCCTTGTAGGTCGGATATATTGCCCCGACGACGATTTTTATCAATTCGTTAAGTCCGAGGAAGATTCCGCCCCCGACGGCCACTCTGAGAATAAGCCGCCACCAGACGTTGGTATTGCGGAATTTGGTGATTTTCCGTTCAAAAATAATTCCGCAGGTAAAGCCCGCAAGCAGTCCGTACGCGGTAAAGAAATCGTCGGTCGTGCAGTAGAAAAATCCCGGCAAGCCGATTGTAAGCAAACCGCCGTACAACCAATATTCGTTGGGAAGTATCCGGTACAGCCATTGGATGAGAAATACGGTTGCAACTCCCAACAGCAATCCGCAGAGAACGTCGGAGGGATAATGCGCCCCGAGATAGGTGCGCGACAATGCGACAAGCAGCGGCAGCGTTACGGCAAGAGCTATCATCCACTTGAATTTCTTGTCACGGTATTCGTATGTCGTGCCGATGTATGTCGCGGCGGAATTGGCAGAGTGTCCCGACGGAAAAGAATAGCCGCCCACATTGCGGAAATTGTTTATCCCGATGCCGCTGTCGAACGGGCGCGTACGGCATACGATATTTTTGATAAGCGGATTGAATACGGTGGCGGCGATCATAGTGTAAGCGATACGTTCTCCGCGTCGCTTGTCAAATCCCCAATATACCAAGCCGACAATACCCACAAGGATCGTTTCTTCTCCGAGCATGGAGATGAAGTTCATCAGATAGTACAAGAAACTCCCCTCTCCCGCCAGAGATTGAAACCACAGTATAAATTCGTTTTCACCGGGCAAAACCCAGGTATTGCCGATAGCGGCGGCGATCAATGTAAGCATATAAAAACACTCCGATCGGATAGTAAAAAAAGCCTCACACGCGGTGAGGCTTGGCGTAACGTTCAGTGTTGTTCCTTGTTGGCTGTTCTGATGCAACGGGTGCAAACGTATTCGGTGGATTCTTTACCGTCTATTTCCACTTTTACCTTTTGCAAATTGGCACTGTAAGTTTTCGGCGTCCTTCTGTTAGAGTGGGAAACCTTGTTACCGGACATCTTGCCTTTACCGCATATAGCGCATACCTTAGACATATTACACCTCCGTGGGTCAATTGAATTTGTTAAATCCGTGCTTAATTATAATATCAAATAATATTTATTTTGGCAAGCAAATAAGGCACTTTTTTTTGCTCGGAAATAGACAATTGCGACAAAATTGTATTTTACGGGGCAATTATGGTAAAATTACCCGTTAAATACTTGTGAAATACTGCTTTTTGTTGTAAAATAATAGTACTTATATATGGGAGGAATGTCGAATGGCATTGCGCACAAGAAATTCGTACGGTGTGATAACCGTATCCGACGACGTAATAGCGTCCCTCGCCGGACACCTTGCAACAGAGTGTTACGGAGTGGTGGAAATAGTGCCCTTTGGCTTCTCCGATTCGTTTACCGATCTGTTCAAACGCAACGGCAAAAGCCGCGGAGTAAGAGTTTCCACAAAGGGCGACCGAATTTTCGTCGATCTCTATGTAAAAATAAAATACGGACTTCCCGTCTCCGCCGTTTCGTCGAGCTTGAAGAACACGGTAAAATACGGCTTGGAACGTTTTACGGGTATGATCGTGGATTCAATCGACGTACACGTTGTCGGCGTCAAGCTGTAACCCAAACTCACTTTTCGAAATTACGAGGACTATATAAATGGCTGCTGCTCATACAATAAAAACACACATTACGGCGTCCGTAATGAAACGAATGTTTATCGCAGGCTGCAAGATGCTTGAAGTAAACAAAGCGCAAGTGGACGCGTTGAACGTGTTTCCCGTCCCTGACGGGGATACGGGAACAAATATGTCGCTGACGATGATATCCGCCGTTAAGGAAATTACAGCCCTGAACAGCACTTCTATGGCGGAACTTGCCGAGAAACTAAGCAAAGGCGCTCTTCGCGGCGCCCGCGGAAATTCCGGCGTTATTCTTTCTCAGATACTCAAAGGTTTCAGCAACATAATCGCGCAGAACGACGAATGTGATGCCAAAACTTTCGCCAAGGGTCTCAGAGAGGGCGCAGATCTTGCTTACCGCGCCGTAAGTAAACCCAAGGAAGGCACGATTCTGACCGTCGTGCGCGCAATGGCGGAGGAGGCAATAGATACCGCCAAGCGCAACAGCGACATTCAGAAATTGATGAATGCCGTCTTGGAAAAAGGCGAAGAGACGCTTGCCAAGACTCCGGATATGCTTGACGTTCTTAAACGGGCAGGCGTAGTGGATAGCGGCGGATTCGGTCTTATCACTCTGTTCAAAGGGTTGATCATGGGCTATCTCGACCAGGAGATCACGGGCGCGGAAGAATATGCCACCCCCGAAAGCAACAACAAGCCCGTAAGTATCGATTCGGCTTTTCCCGACGACAGCGAACTTATAGTCGATTACGAATCGCTCGGCGAATTGGATTTCGGCTATTGTACGGAGTTCTTTATCACCAACATCAAGAAGCGTACCACGGTGACGGACATAGACAAATTGAGAGAATATCTCAACGAAATAGGCAATTCCGTTATCTGTATAGGCGACCTCAACCTTGTAAAGGTTCACGTACATACCAACAACCCCGGCAAAGCTCTTACCAAAGCGTTGACTTTGGGCGAATTGGACAAGATCAAGATCGAGAATATGATGGAGCAGAACAGACAGCTGCGGGCACGTTACGAAGCGGAACGCAAGTCTATCGGTTTGCTTGCGGTATGCTCCGGCGACGGCTTTTCCGCCATATTCAAAGACTTGCTCGTGGATCAGGTGATTGAGGGCGGACAGACGATGAACCCCTCCGCAGAGGACATAGCTTCTGCCGCGCGCAAAATCAATGCCGAGAATATCATCATTTTGCCCAACAACAAGAACATCATTCTCTCGGCAGAGCAATCCAGAACTTTGGTGCAGAACCGCAACATTTTCGTTCTGCAAACAAAGGACATTCCGCAAGGACTTGCCGCCGTACTCAATTTCAGTCCCGAACTCAGCCTGTCCGAAAATCTCGAAAATATGACGTCGGCATTTGTGGGTATCGACGCAGGTCAGGTCACTTTTGCCGTCAGAGATACCGTTATCGACAAATTCAAGATAAAGAAGGGCGATATTATCGGCTTGGATAAGGGCAGCATCGTTACCAGCGGCAAGGATATAGAGGCGGTCACTACCAAATTGATCGAAGGAATGCTTACCGAAGAGAAGGAAGTTGTGACGCTCTATTACGGACAGGACGTATCCGAAGAAAAGGCAGAGGCATATGTGGAGAAACTTCAAGAGAAACATCCCGACATAGAGTTCATTCTGCATTACGGCGGTCAGCCTCTGTATTATTATGTATTGAGCGTAGAATAACGAGTTTATTCGATGCACGTACATCACAAATAAAAAAATCGTCGCGGCGTTGTACTTTGATAGAAGATGAATCAAAGCGAGCCGCACGTCGAACCGACGAGTTTGTAAAGATGATTATATCGCGATTCGGTTTGAGTTAGATCGAAATAATTTGATAATAAAAAGAAATTTTTAAGGAGTTGTCGTTATAACGACAGCTCCGTTTTGTTGTATAAGTAAACCCTCGTATAGCCCGATGATGGAGGAGATTTGCCGTAGAATAAAGAAATCTCCTGCGGTAAAATCAGAAAGCGCATTGGCAGCTTACTAAAATACCACAGGAGATCTCATCAGATGAATGACATAAAAAGTTTAACACATAGAACGAAAAATTGCAAGTATATTTGGACCCAAGTATGAGCGAAAAATTTTTACAGTGAAAAGCATTGAGAAATGGGACGGCAAAATTACGACGGTAGTGTTGTGCCAATGGAAAAGAATAGAAATAGCGGAAGCGAAAGATGTTCTGCTCGCGCACATATGCGTAAGATTAAGATGAGCGAGGTGGATTTTGGTGGGCAAAAGCAGCGTACCAAAATAGCAAAAAATTTGTTAATCTGAAATTTAAGTACCGAAAAAGATCGTTCCGATACAGGAGATTATGTAGAGTTAGTCTGCGATAATACGAAATACAAAACAAACCGACTTGTCAAATATATAAGCAAATGGAGCAAGTAATAAAAGGGATATATGTATCCGATTGCAAAAAGTCGATTTGCCAACGCTTAAAGCCGCAGACGCGATTTTTAATTTGACAATAACCGGTTACTTTCATTTGCAAAAAAATGTTTGCGGCGGTGGAGCAACTGTTTGAGAAAACGCGCGGCATTGTTCAGGTCTGCACGCTGCCTGCATTCTTAATTCTCCTGCGTCCGTAACAAAAGTCCGTCACGCTGTGCCGTCGTATTTATTCTTTGCAAGGAATGGTTCTTTTCTCAAAAGTGCTATTATAACGAATGTCGAATTTCTTTTGAATCTATTCTTTGCGCAATAATTCAAGCGGTGCGCAAGACTTAACATTTGGACATATTGACTATTTTGTAATCCGATTTTATGTTAAACTACAACGAATTTTGCCATATTGCGATACACTATTTTAGACATAGTAGTGCAAATTTGCGAGAAAACGTGATATTTTATAAGTATAATTTGCCGAACTCAAAAAATATTCTCATATATAAGGAATAGATTGCAGAAATCAATGTCGGATCGTAAATTACTAAAATCTACTTGGGAGCGCAAGATGTGTGAGGAATTTATTTATCATTAAATATGCCAATGTTATGTATAACCGTACTCCTGTTTCATACATAGCGGCATCTTTTTTGTTTCTTTCTGACTTGATTTGAATGCGGTTTTTATGATATAATGGTTGTGCAATAAAATCATCAAGAAATATGGGTATGAAGAAACCGTTGTTTCCCGTCAAAGCCGATGGCAAGGCGTCGATAGTCATTTTTGCGATTGTTATGACTGTATTTGTAGGTTCTACTTTTTTGAGTAGGGTCATCTTTCGCATTGAAAATTTTGCTTTGCGATGTACCTTGAACCTGCTGCAAATTGCAATCGATTCAATAGTCATACCGATCGTCGCCATGAAATTGACTTCGCAGGAAAAGACGCTTTTTCCGACGAAGCGACGGTTGTGGCTGCAAGTTTTGATTGGTTTCGGGCTTGCCGCCTTGTTATGCCTGATTTTCAGAATTATCCCCATTCTATGCGGTCAGCGCTTTTTCGGCTCATACAAAGAAATGTCTTTGTCCGAAATAATTTTCAATTCGGTAAAAATGATCGTTTTTGTAGGGTTCGGAGAGGAAATCATATTTCGCGGTTATATACAAAATCAGTTTGAGATATGGCTGAAAAATGCAAATGGCTTTCACCTATGATTACCGCAATTCTCTTCGGTCTTGGGCATTTCATAAACGGTACGCTCAATAACGTATTGGTCGGTTTGTTCTGCGGTTGCGTATTCGGATACGCCAAATATTTTATCAAAGATTGCTCGTTATTATCCGTAGCTATCGGACACGGATTTTACGATTTTTCTTTGATGTTTTTTACGGGTTTTACGCTGTAACGATAAGTATCAATTTGCGGAGGAGTATGAAAACACTTTTTTTGATCGGCGGTACAATGGGCGTGGGCAAAACCGCCGTATGCCGAAAAATGAATTGCTTGCTGAACAATAGTGTATTTCTCGATGGAGATTGGTGTTGGAATGCAGATCCGTTTCAAGTGACGGACGAAACAAAAAATATGGTAATGGATAATATTACCCACTTACTCAATAACTTTATCCATTGTTCCGTCTATGAAAACATTGTTTTCAGTTGGGTCATGCACCAACAGGACATTATAGACGACTTGATAGGTAGTCTTGACACGCGTCATTGCACCGTTAAAGTGTTTTCGCTTGTCTGCGACGAAAAAACATTACGGGAACGTTTGCAAAAGGATATTGCAAACGGAATTCGGACGGCAGATGTCATAGACAGAAGTATTGCGAGGCTCCCGTTGTATCATCGGTTAAATACAATCAAAATCCAAACAACGTCGAAAAGCGTTGATGCAATTGCAAAAGAAATTATAGCAAGGTAAACTTCAATTTAGCGGAGCAAGACGAAAAAAGAAATGGAAGTAAATAATTTGCTCGATGCGAAAAACAGGGACGAATTTCGGGCATGGCTTGAAGATAATCACACAACAGAAAGCGAGTGTTGGGTGGTTGTAAAGCGCGGCAGACC
>CANQNJ010000015.1 GCA_947625185.1 uncultured Clostridia bacterium | reverse complement strand
GCTTTGGGCGAATTTCTCGACAACCCGTCCGCGGTTATACCCGTACAGCCCATGTGGAAGGAACGTTCCGACTTGCTCGGTTACTACAATGAGTTTACCAAGCGTTTCAACGAGACGCCGCTGTTGTGCAAGATGTATGAGGCGGGCAAGAACGATTCCGTTTACGTCACCATTCTGGACGAACTAAATATCGCCCGCGTAGAGTACTACTTTGCGGAGTTTTTGTCCTTGATGGAGATACCGAATCCCGATCTGAGATACCTCGAAATAGTCTCCGACAAGTGGGCAAGCGATCCCGTCGATCTCCGCAACGGCAGTATCAAGCTGCCCGAGAATATGTGGTTCCTCGGTACGGCAAATAACGACGACAGTACGTTTGCCATTTCCGACAAGGTGTACGACCGCACAATGGTGATAGATCTGGATCGCAAAGCGGAGCCTTTCAAAGCGGAAAACTTCCGTACAATGCCCGTGTCGTACGAAGCATTTACCCGTATAGTGAACGAAGCGATAGCCAACGGCTCCGTTTCGCGCAAGCTGTCGGATAAACTCAATAAATTGGACGACTATCTGCAAAAGCGTTTTCTTGTGTCTTTTGGCAACAGAGTAATGAAGCAGATTTACGGTTATCTGCCCGTGTACGTCGCTTGCGGCGGAGAGGAGACGGCTGCTTTGGATGATATCCTCACCAAGAAGGTATTGCGCAAGTTGGAAATGCAAAATCTTGCCTACCGCAAGAAAGACGCGGAGGAACTTATCCGTTTTATCGAAGAAACTTTCGGCGCGGGAACAATGCCTCGCTGCGTCGAATATATACGCACCGTCGCGCGCAACGCATAGGAGTAATTTATGTCTGATTTAACCAATATTTACCGACTGATGTCGCGTTTGCGGCGCGTAACCGACAACGGCGACGAGCAAGCCGATATCCGGCAGAAGTGTTCGGTATCTTATGTGACCTGTATCGTGGACGAAAGCTGGATAGAGCGCATCGAGCAGGGTATGAATTTCGTCGGCAAAGCCATAGACGAAGAGCGTCGTTTTATACGCGTCAACGGCGAGGTGCAACCCATAGAGAAGGTAAGGAAGGTATCCAAGGAATCCGTTCAGCACCTTGCCCGTCACAGCGATCTTATCACGCACGAACAACAGCAGGACATCGTGCCGGACAAGCTGTACACGGTGGAACGGCTCAATGACTACGCCACGTACGAAAACAGATTTCTGTATCGCCTTCTCGTTACGACAAGAGACTTTATCGCGACGCGTTACGCGGGCATAGTCAGGGCGACGGGCGAGTACGTCGGCAAATTGAACGCCGAGGCGCGCCTTTCGCTGCCTAAGCATACGGTGCAATTTACTTTGACGCTAAACGACGAGCGTCGCGACGACTTGGGTCGAAACGCCGAACTTATCGAGCGTTTGGAGAAGCTCACTCGTTCGGTGCGGTTCTATCTGGATACGCCGCTTATGACGGATATCGCCAAGGAAGCCGCCGTAAACGCGGTAATAACCAAGAACAACGTACTCAAAATGGACAGAAACTTCAAGGAAGCGGTGGATCTGTACGAGTATCTTATGGGGTACAAGGGCGACGGTTACGAAATCTGCGAAAAGCATTCCGACATCGATATCACTCGGGATATAAATATGCTGTCGGACTTGACATCTTACGCTTTGTATGTGCGCGGACTCGGACTCGAAGAACAATTGGAGCGAGAGACGGACGCGTCAGACCGTCTCGGCGTGGAGCAGATAAGAAAGCGCAGTGCGGAAGAGTATCTGCTCGCATTGGAAGAGCGCAGCGACAGGCTCAACGCCGCAGAGGCTCGTATAACGGAAATGCAACGCGATGCGGCAGAGTTGTCCGAACAGTGCGATACGCTGAATGCCGAGCGCCAAGCCCTCATCGACAAATTAACTGCCGAACGCGAACGGACGGAGCGTACCGTCGAAGAATATACTTCGCGCCTTGCCGATACCGAACGCCGTCTGGAAGAGGACGTCCGCGCCCTCAGGGACAGCCTCGACCGACTCGAAGAGAACAATCTGCGCCTCAAAGCGCAAGTGGCGGCGCTCAGCGGCAGTTCGGACAGCTCTTTCGACGAACTCGAAATGCAATACGAGGCGCTCGGGAGACTGCTCGAAACAGAGTGGAAAGGAGTCAAGCGGCAACTTCGACGTCAAGCCAACTCCGAATTGAAGCGGCAATTATTCGGCAAGTCCGAGAATAACGGAGACAAATGATGAAACGTAGACGCAACAACGTGCTGTGGATAATTTTAATATCTCTCGTAGCGCTTATCGGCGGATCGGGGCTTGCCACGCTCATTTATCTCGCCGCAGAGGGAGAGTTGGAAGCGCTGACTAAGGGATTCTTCGCCTATATCCTTTACGGCGCAGACAGCGTGCTGATAATGTTCTGGGGATTTGTGCTGCCCCTGGTATTGATAGCATTCGCGGTATTTACGATAGTGCGCAGGCGCAAGGAAAAGGATTTTCGATGGAAGTACGAACGCGCTGTAAACGAGGCGATAGAGGCGGAACGCGCCGACTTCGCCGCCCGTCAGAGTAAGAATTCCGACGGCAGATTTTCGCCGTTGAAGAAGGGCGACGACGTCGCGGATGAGGACGGCGTCAAGGACCTCAGGCAACTGTGCGACGCTTTTCGCAATTTTGCCGCGGCAAATCTCGGCTTATATTTCTCCATAGAGGATATTAGGGAATTCGTCGCGTCGATGGGGACGAGTCGTCTGTTGATATTGCAGGGCATATCCGGCTCGGGCAAAACTTCTCTCGCTTACGCGTTCGGCGAATTTATCGGCAATTCCTCTACGATAGTCCCCGTTCAGCCAATGTGGAAGGAACGCGCGGACCTGTTGGGATATTACAACGAATTTACAAGACATTTCAACGAAACGACGCTTTTCCGCAAGCTGTACGAAGCCAATTTCGGCAACAAGATATACATAACGGTATTGGACGAGATGAATATCGCGCGTATAGAGTACTATTTTGCCGAGTTTCTGTCCCTTATGGAGTTGCCCGATCCCGAACTGAGAACGCTCGAAGTGGTGTCGGACAGCAGAGAGGGCGACCCGGAAGGCATACGGGACGGCTGTATACGTCTGCCAAGCAATATGTGGTTTGTCGGCACCGTCAATAACGACGACTCCGCATACGTCATTTCCGACAAGGTGTACGACCGCGCTATGGTCGTCGAACTCGGCGACAAGGCGCAGCCCTTTGCCGCGGACGGCACGCAACATACCGTCGCTATGAGCGTAGACTGTTTCGACAAGATGGTTAGCAAGGCGTGTATGCGCAGGATGTCCGATGAAGTCGTCAACGGCTTGCGGATATTGGACGAATTTCTTATAGATAACTTTCAACTCACTTTCGGCAACCGCATACGGCGCCAGATAAGCGACTATGTGGCGATATATGTCGCGTGCGGCGGCAAGGAAACTTCGGCGTTGGACGTCATATTCGCCAAGAAAGTGTTACGCAAACTCGAATACAAGGATTTGTCTCGCTATAACGACGAGTTGGAGCGGCTCGACAGTCTGCTTGACGCGACGTTCGGCAACGGCGTAATGGCGCAATGCAAGCGTTATCTCAACGAAGCGAGGCATCAATTATAACTATGGCAAAGCAAACCAAAGTATTGTATATTCTGGGCGTATTGACGGTATTGATATTGGCGCTTGTGGCTGTACTTGCCGCAAGTCTTGTATCCGACGCGTTCAGCAACATGCCCGAGAAACCGCGTTTCGATCTGCCCGACGACATTCCGTGGGACAAGATCCCCTGGAAGGAATTTCCGGAAGGATTTCCTTACGACGAAGTGCCCTGGGAAGATATGCCGGATAATACCCCGTGGGAAGATGTCCCGTGGGAGAAGGTTCCGTGGGTGGAACTGCCCGACGATCTTGCGGCGGAGCTGCCCTTGGACAAGATCCCTTGGGATACCTTGCCCGAAGATATGCCCTGGGAGGAGCTTCCGCACGATCTGCCGTGGGAAGAAATCCCTTGGGAGGACGTCCCCTGGGAGGAACTGCCGGACGATTTTCCGTGGGAGGAGGTCCCTTGGGAGGATCTGCCGCAGGACTTCAATTGGCAAGCGCTCACTTGCGAACACGAGTTCGGCGAACCGCAGACATATATCCCCGCCACCTGCATAACGCCCGGCGTTGATCTGTATACTTGCGTCAAATGTGACTTTGCGGAACCGCGCTCTTCCGAACCGACAAACGTACACGTTTATGAGGGAGAGTGGTTGGAGCGCACGGCGCCGACCTGTACAGAAGAGGGCTTGGCATATCGGGTGTGCGTACAATGCCTTATCGCGGAGGAAACTTCCTCTATCGATCCGACGGGCATACATACCTATGACGAAGAGTGGATAGAGGTGAAACCCGCCACTTGCGTAACCGAAGGGCTTGAACACAAGTTGTGCAATCAATGCGGCGGAGAGGAGATCACTCAAAAGATAAACCCGACGGGAGTGCATAAATTTGACGAAACGACGGGCAAGTGTATCAATTGCGACGCGCGTCAGCTTACCGTTGGAAGCGTCTCTTCGACGAAAATATATGACGGCTTGCCGCTTGCGGCGGAGAGCTGCGATATTCTGTTCGGCGAACTCGCCGAGGGACACGATATCGTCGCCGTCTACACGGCAAGTCGAACCGACGTGGGCATTACGGACAATCTGTTTACCGTGGAAATAGTGGACGAAGAGGGTAATAACGTTACCGACGGGTACGAAATAACGTTAATTTACGGTACTCTCACCGTTACGCAGAGACAATTGACTGTCACGACGAAGTCGCTTTCGGCAATATTCGACAAAACGTTGGAATGTCACGAGTACGAGCAAACGGGTCTTGCCGACGGCGACGAAATAGATATTATATTTACGGCAAAACTTACGGAGCGCGGCACCTGCGCCAACGAAGCGACGGTGCGAATAATGCGCGACGGCAGGGACGTTACGGCGAACTATGCCGTTACGCTTGTATTCGGCACGCTTACGGCGGAGTAACAAGGAGAAGTTTATGCGTACTAAGGAGTATTGTGACAAGCTTGCCCGTCGTAATGCGCGCATCGTGGCGATATGGCGGTGGCGATACGTCATATTGGCGATATTGTGTGTTGTCGTCGCGGCGTCGATACTTTTGGCTGTTGCGGGTAGCGTGACGTACAGCGAGATAGGCAGTACCGTCTACGGCGACGACATTCAACCATTGGCAAAAGCGATTTTTCGCAAGGCGGCGTTCCGTTACAGGACATTGAACGGCGAGTGGCAGAGCGAGGCGCCCCGAGACGTCGGCTCGTACGAAGCGCAGGCGATTTCTCACGGTATCGCTGGCAGGGAGCGTTACGGCAAGATACTGCCGTTCGATATTTCTCCCGCCCAACTGACGGTCAAGGTGACGGACAGCGAAGTGGATTTCGGCGCTTTGCCCGAAAGCGTTTCCGCGTCGGAACTCAAATACGGCGACAAGCTCGTCGTGGGAGACTTTGACGTCCTGTACGACGACAATACCGCGAACATTACGCCCGTTGCGGGGCAGCTGCGCGTGACGGACGAATACGGCAGAGACGTCACGGCGAATTACAACGTGACCGTCCTTCCCAAAACGGTCATATGCAACCCGATCGCCGCAGATATCGTCACCGCAAGCGACAGTTGGATATACGACGGACAACCGCACAGTGCCGACCGGGTGAAGGTGACGGGTTTGCTCGAAGGACACATTCCGACGGATATCGTTACGACTTCCGTAACCGATGCGGGCAGCGTAAGCAACGAAGTCTCTTGCAGGATATTGGACGAGGACGGCAACGACGTTTCCGTTCATTATGTTCTGACTTACCGGTTGGGTACGCTTACCGTTGACAAACGTCCCGTCGAGATAACAACCGAGAGCGCAGATCTGGTGTACGACGGTACGCCGCAGAGCCATAGCGAGGCAACTTGCAAAGGATTGGCGGAGGGACACGAACTTACGGTGTCCGATTGGGCTGCGCTCGATACCGTCGGCGAGACGGTCAACAGCGCTCGTTTCTCCGTGACGGACGGCAAAGGCGCGGACGTTACAGCCAACTACGACATTTCGAAGGTTTTCGGCGAGTTGAAGATAGTCAAGCGGCAAATGACGATAGTTACGGGCAATGCGTCCGCCGTTTACGACGGCAAACCGCACGGCAATACCGCCGAACCGGACGAGTCGCAGCTCAATCTTGCGGACGGACATCGCTTTGTCCACAGCAATTGGGCGGAATTTACCGATGTCGGCGAAGCGTCTAACAGATGGGATTACGGCGTTTTCGACGGCGAGGGCAACGACGTTGCCGCCAATTACGCAATAACGGAGAAATTCGGCACAATATCCGTCAAGGCGCGACCTGCGGTAATAAAAACCGACGGAGAACGCGTCGTATACGACGGCAAGGCTCACACGAACGAGACCGCACCCGTAATGGACAATCTCGCGGAGAACGATCGTCTGAAAATTATCGACGACGCCCGCCCGAGACAGACCGATGTCGGCAGCGCAGTCAACAGCGTAAAATACACCGTTGTCAACGGCAAAGGCGCGGACGTCAAGTCTAATTACAGCATAGAGGAGCAATGGGGCGTAATCGTCGTTGACAAGCGTCCCGTCACGGTAACAAGCGTGGGGGACAGTTGGATATATGACGGACAAAGTCATTCTCATCCCGACGGCTACACGGTAAGCAAACCGTTGGACGGACATACCGTTATTCTGGATAATTGGACGACCATTACCGACGCGGGCAGCGCGGACAACAAACCTCAATCGGTCAAGGTGACGGACGGCAGCGGCGCAGACGTCACCGCAAATTACGCTTTCGAGTACAAATGCGGCAAACTCAACGTTTTGCGGCGCGTATTCGACGTTCAGACGGGCGACGCGGTATTTGTGTATGACGGCAAGGCTCACTCCGAGAAGCATTACGATATATTACCGAGCGGCGGTGCAGAGGAAGGACTGCTTGTCGGGCACAGAATAACTGACGTTCACCCCAAGCAAGTTACGTCCGTCACCGACGGCGCAGACGCAATAGGCTACACGGATAACGAACAATCCTATACGATAGCAGACGAAAGCGGCAGAGACGTATCGGACAACTACGCTCCGCGAGGGGCATGGGGACGCATACGCGTCAAAGAGCCTATCAGGGTGCGCGTATTCGCCAAGAGCAAGTTTTACGACGGTACGCCGTTATATTATCAACCCGACGATTGGACCGTTGAGAGCGTCCCCGTAGGCGTTGAGAAGGCTTGGGTCAACGTCGAGCTTGCGGGATCGCTTACCGAAGTGGGCAGTTTGTCCGTTGCCGAAACGCGTATCGGCAGCAAGGTGACTGTCAACGACGGCACGAGGGATCTTCTCGCGGACGATGTCGACCCCAATCGCGTGGATTTTGTGGGCAGTCCGCTTACCGTCAAGGCGCGCCCTCTGACGGTGACGAGCATATCCATTTCGCAAACGCGCGGTTCAGATCCGCTTTTGGGCAACGTGGACGGCGGTGCCTGGATATCCGTCGGCTCGCTGCTTGCGGAGCATAGTATCGTTTTTAACATAACGGGTGTGCTTGATCCGACGGACACTGTCGCGAACAATACGTTTTCCGTCTACATCAAGGACATAAGCGGCAGAGACGTATCCAAGTACTATTCCATAACCTACATTTTCGGTACGCTGAGTTGGCTTTGACGCTAACGTCAAGCCGTTGCGGTAACGCTTTTTGTTCCGTAGCGGCATTGCCATAACAAACAACAAAGGAAAACGGAAGCACGTTGGTGCTTCCGTTTCCGTTGTACAGATTTCTTTTTTTATTATTGGTTCTGTAAGAAATGTTGGGATGCGGAAGTAAATAAAATACAGCAGTCGACTTATAAATTAAAGCGGAATTTACGCGCGCGGAGATGTGCGTGTCGCGCATAGCAGCGAACAAAGCGAAAATTCCGTTGCAAGCGGCGACCTGCGCGGCGCTTGCAGCCCTTGCGGGGGATGGCGGGGCTGCGACTCCCCGCCGAAAGTATAAACAATGCAAGCCGAGGCGTCCTCGGTTTCCTCAGTAGTCCGACCACGTCTGCGCTTGCGCCCCGTTAGGGGTCGGTTGCGCAGTCAACCGTACAGACGTGCGTTTGGTCGGCGGCTCTGATGGCATAATGTTGGGGTAAAGCAGGTTTGTTTTTATTTATGTTTTCTTTCATCCCAACATTTGCCATAGAGCCTTATTATTTGTCTTGACCCCGGCATTTGCCGTAGAGCCTTTTTGAACGCGCTCTTCGTGCCGCGTTGACGAGTAGTTTCTGCAATTCCACCAACGGGATTATCGCAAAGGCAAGCGCAAGCGCAGAGAAGTATTCCGTTGCGTCGATGGCGGCAAAGCCGAACGCGTTATTCAATCCGGGAATATAAATTACGGCGGTGGTAAGCGCAAGACTCAACAACATCGCTCCCCACAACAGCAGGTTGTGATTCTTTATGCGGAAAATGCTGCCCATCATACTGCGCGCGTTGTACGCGTGGAAAATCTCCGTCATGCTCATCGCGAGAAACGCCATCGTGATCCCCTGCTCGGACGAACGCCAATTCACGCCTTCGAGGTGCGCCCCGACAAAGTATGCCGCAAGCGTTATCCCTGCGACGAACAGTCCGTGCAATATGACGTTTGCGCCGAGTCCGCCCGCAAAGATACCTTCTTTTTTGAGGCGGGGCGGTCGGTTCATCACGTCCGATTCGGCTTTCTCCGTGCCGAGTGCAACCGCGGGCAGCGTGTCGGTTATCAGGTTTATCCACAACAGGTGCGCGGGTCGCAGCAGCGTAAAGCCGCATAGCGTGGATACGAATACCGCAAGCACCTCCGCAAGATTGCCCGATAGCAGAAATTGTATCGCCTTGCGTATATTGTCATATATCCTGCGTCCCTCTCCCACGGCAGTGACGATGGTGGCGAAGTTGTCGTCGGTCAGTATCATATCGGCGGTGTTCTTGGTCACGTCGGTCCCCGTAATACCCATTCCGACGCCTATATCCGCGCTCTTTATCGACGGCGCGTCGTTTACGCCGTCGCCCGTCATGGCGCATACTTTGCCTGCTTTTTTCCAGGCGTTGACTATGCGTACTTTATGTTCGGGCTGCACGCGCGCGTATACGGAATAATTTGCGATGTTCTTTTCCAATTCTTCGTCGCTCATTCCGTCCAACGCGGAGCCGAGTATCGCTTGCTTGGGGTCGTTTATTATGCCGAGCTGCATAGCTATCGCAACGGCGGTGTCGATGTGATCCCCCGTTATCATTATCGGGCGTATGCCGGCGTTTTTGCAGCGGACGATGGCGTCCGCCACCTCTTCGCGAACGGGATCGATCATTCCGCATAAGCCCGCAAAAACCAACCCCATTTCTATATTTTGCGCAGAAACGTCGCTTGGCAGACGTTCGTATCGACGATATGCCGCGGCGAGTACGCGCAACGCCTTGTCCGCCATATTTTTGTTGCGGTCGAGGATATCCCTTTTCATTTCCTCCGTCAGCGGAATTTCTTTGCCGTCGGCAAGTATGTATGAGCAATGCGCGACGATCTCGTCCGGCGCGCCCTTGGTGTATTGCACAATGCCGTCCTGCGTAGAGTGCAGCGTACTCATCATTTTGCGCAGGCTGTCGAAGGGCGCTTCCGCAACGCGCGGAGCTGATAGCTGCAATTCCGTCTTGTTTATGCCTTTGGACAGGGCGTAATTCACCAACGCGCATTCCGTCGGTTCGCCGACGGCGTTACCGTCGGTAACTTCGGCGTCGCAGCACAGTGCCATGGCTTTGGCAAGGAGCGTTTCGTCCGAACAGTACGTTTCCACGACGGTCATCTTGTTCTGCGTGAGGGTGCCCGTCTTGTCCGAGCAGATTATTTCCGCACAGCCAAGCGTTTCTACCGCCGTCATTTTGCGTATTACGGCGTGTTTTTTGCTCATATTGGTAACGCCAATGGACAGCACGATGGTTACTACCGTCGCCAAGCCCTCGGGTATGGCAGCCACGGCGAGACTGATGGCGATAAGCAGCGAATTCATCACGACCTCGACGCCGAAGCCGTCACCGTTTGTGTAATTCATCAACAGTTTGAACAGGAATATGAATACCGATATCCCTATCACCACATAGGTGAGTACCTTGCTGAGCTGCGCCATCTTGATTTGCAAAGGCGTTTTTTCCTCTTTGGAGTCGGCAAGCACGTTGGCTATCTTGCCCATCTCGGTATTCATTGCCGCAGCAACGACCACGGCTTTTGCCCGTCCGTATGCGACGGAACTCCCCATAAACAGCATATTTTTGCGATCTCCGAGCGGAACGTCGTCCGTAACCACGTCGGGAGACTTATCCACGGGTACGCTTTCGCCCGTCAACGCGCTTTCTTCGGCTTTGAGCGACGCCGCTTCGATTATGCGGCAGTCTGCGGGTACGCTGTCGCCGGCTTCCAGCAGGACGACGTCGCCTACCACCAGGTCGCAGCTGTCTATGAAGTTCATTTTGCCCGCTCTCAATACCTTGCATTTGGATTCCGTCATAGACTGCAAGGCTTTTATCGCCTGCTCCGCCTTGCTCTCCTGCACAACGCCGAGAGTGGCGTTTAACAGTACGACGACGGTGATTATGATGACGTCGGCGAAACTTTCGCGATCATTGGAAGGATCGGCGTTGTTGATAAGCGTCAGGATCAGACTTACCGCCGCCGCAACAAGCAATATGATTATCATCGGGTCGGCAAGTTGTTTGAGAAATTTGACGACGACGTTTTGTTTTTTGCCCTCGGCAAGTTTGTTTTTGCCGTGTGCCGCAAGTCGTTCGGCGGCTTCTTTGTCCGTCAGTCCTTCGCTTGCGGATCCCACTTCGGACAGCGCCTCTTCGGCAGTCATTTGGTAGTAATTCATTTCTTTCTCCCGTCGGCAATTATTTGCCGCTGTTTTTTTGCACTGTTCGTCGCGCACGATAGCGGCAATGCCTTATGCACGGCGACATTGTGCGGATTTATTCAAAAACTCACGCAACCTGATCGGGTTGCGTGAGTCTCATCATTTGAAACAGTGCCAGACATATTGTCGGTTGTTGGCATTTGTTGCGCTTATGCGCCGATTACTCCCTCACGGAGCTATTCTCTTTTACGCTATGATAGCACACATAAATGCAGTTGTCAAGGATAAAACGAATGTGGTATAATTATCCCGAACCGCCGTAGAAACGACAATGACGGTTATTGCAAAGGAGACGTTATGCTGCCGAGTAAAACTTACTACACAATGGATTGCGCTCTATACGAAAGCAACTTCGACACAAGCGGTACTGTCAAACCGCACCGTATAATGGAGTTCTTGCAGGACGCCGCAGGCGAACACGCAAACAATCTCGGATTCGGTTGGGACAGTCTGGATTCCACGGGTTGTCTGTGGGTGTTGTCCAAGATCAAGATCCGATTTCACAAGCCCGTAACCAAGGATATCGGGCGATTTACGCTGTACACCTGGCCGTTGAAACCCGACAGGTTCTTTGCCGATCGCTGTTTTATCGCATTGGATGGAGATGGCGACAGGCTGTTTTCCGCGGCGTCCGTTTGGTTGGTGATAGATCGCGACACTCGGCGGATAGTTTCTGCAGACAGGCTCAAAAGTATCTACAATTGCGATTTTGACGACGCTCGGTGCGACGTAGATTTCGACTTTGCGCGCATAAGTCGCGACGACGGGTATTCGTTCGGCTACGACAAAACGGTGCGTCGCAGCGATATGGATATCAACGGACACGTCAACAACACCAACTAGATTAATTATGCCGTCGACGTTCTGGATACGGGCGACAGGATCCGAGAGGCGGAGATAGTGTACCGTAAGGAGCTTACTCTCGGCGATACCGTACATATATTTTACAAGAGACGGGATAAGGAAGTCCTGGTTGTGGGAGAGCGGGACGAGGTATGCTTTACGGTTCGGCTTGCGTTGATGTAGACGCGCCGACTGTCATACCGTCATAAGATGTGGACAAGGAGAAAAACAATGGAACAATTTGATAATACGGAACAGAGCGCGGATTTCGTACAACCGCAAACGGAACGGGCTTCGGACAATCCCGACATGATATCGGCGGAGTACAGCTACGATCGCGAGCAGTTCTGCCGTATGAGCCGCAAGATATCGTTGAAGAAGAATATCCTCGTTTCGCTTATCGTGGCGGTACTTTTCGGAACGATATTCGGAACGGTCATTTTGTTGGTGGACGAGATTGTTGTAAGGATAACGCTTGCAGTGATGTACGTTGTGTTCATAACAATGTTTATCGTCGGCTTGCGCAGAGGCGCTCGCAACATACGGGAAAAGAATTTCGCAATGTACGGTAAGGACGGCGTCATTAGCGAACGTATCGAGATAGAGGGCAATACGTTGTCCGTTGCCAACCTCGGCACGGACAGTCACTCTCGGGTGGACAGATCAGGCATTCGCAAGGTGCGTATGTACGACGGATTCTTTACGGTGGCTTTATCCACAGGTACCGTTAAGCCCGTGCCGCTTACGCCGCAGACCCGTCCTCTTTACGACGCGCTGACGGACGACGCTCTTTTCGATCGGGCAGCCGCCGCCCACCCCGAAAAACTCCCCGACCGTCCCGTCGAACGTCCGACAAACGTGCTGTGTTTCGATTACGAACTGACGCGCGAGCAGACAGTGCGCATAATGCGCAGTTACGGCGTGAGTCGTATGGGGATTGTGTGTGTTTCGTTACTTATCGTAATGGGCGCGATTGTATCGATATCGGGCTTTTTCAAAACGGAGAAATCGTATTTTATCGCAAATCTGAGTTTAGGCTGCGTGTTGATGGCAGTCGGTATCCTGCTGTCCGTATTGATTTTCGTCGGTATCCGCAATGTTTCTTCCAACGGGGCGGCGTACTTCGAGATGAACAGCCGCGACGGCAAGGTGCTGCAACGCATAGAGTTGAGTCAGCAGGGCATAGTCGTCGTCAACGTTCTCAAAGATTACCGAACCAATTTCCGTCTCGCGGATATGGCGCGCATAAGACGCGGCAAAGGCTATTTCGTCGTGGAATTTGCCACCAATGAGGTGCTGCCAATTCCTATAAACGCCGAGACGTCGAGGCTGTGCGATACGCTCGTCGCCGCGCTTACTTCTTTGCGCGGAGTCAAATTAAAATAGCGCACGACTGTTGTGTACGCTTGCACAAAGTACAAACTTCACTTTATTCCCGTCAAGCCCTTCCACCTCGTCATAGCTGTCGCTTGGTAGCACCAACCGCATATATGCGCTTGGTACTGCTACCGCTCCGCTATTCCTCTCCCGTGCAGTGACATTCACACTGCGCGGGTCCCCTTTCGTGGTCCCTATGCTGCGGACGTGCCTTAGAAATAGCACGTCCTTGCACTCATGGCGGGCAACTCCACACTGTGGAGATTGCCTTAGTCGCCCTTCGTCCTTAGTCGTAATGTATTTTCTTGCACGATACAATCTATGCACGACGAAGGGACGGCTTTATATGTGCAGTTTTCGACCTTGTCCCTGCGAACAGGGGTTGCTCTGATGGCATAATGTTGGGGCAAAGTAGGCTTTTTTCTTTACAATTTATCTTGACCACGGCATTTGCCATAGAGCCAAAAAAATTGCTCGGGTTATGCGCCCGAGCTTGTTTTTTTTGTTTGAAAGTTATGTTTTACGTTCTGCTGCCGAAGTAACTCATCACATATGCGATACTGTCGTACAACTTGTCTATTTCTTCCTGCGATTTCTTGCGCAACACATATCCCAGCTTGCGATCGACCTCTTCTTTGAGAGAGCGAAGGAACTCCGCGCCCTTGGGCGCAAGCTTGGCGTAAAATTTGCGCCGATTGTTGGGATCGCAAACGCGTTCGACCATATTCAACTCGGCAAGCGCGTCCACGACCTTGGTGAGCTGTTGATTGCTCATGCACAGGTCGTCGGCGAGTTCCGACATAGACAGTTCGCTGTTTTGATTGAGTATATGCAGGCAAGTCAGTTGCGTTATCGATATGGGTATTTCCTTGACGGATACCAAACTGCGGTACATCTTGCGCATTTTTGGATAGTAGGCGAATATCAGATCCGCCAATTCCGAAATGTTTTTCATCGTTATCTCCCGTTCTCCAAAATTATACTATCTCTGTATAAAATTGTCAATTGAGGGTTGGTTCAATAGCGAAATATTTTTTGCGGCTTTTTTTCTTTTACCCTTGCGCAATTTCGCCATTTAGTGTACACTAATTAAGTATGTTGTATCCCGTCGGAAGGGCAAACGCCCGATTGCCGTTAGGGAAAGGGAGGAATATATGAACAAGGCAGTGGCAGTTGTGGGAATGTGCGGCTCCGGCAAGAGCGTCCTGTGCAAATATTTTACGGATTTGGGATGGGACAGCGTGTACTTCGGCGGAGTGGCGGTATCGCAACTTGTTCGCAACAATATCCCCGTCAACGAGGCAAACGAGCGGGAGATCCGCGAACGCCTCAGACGCGAGTTGGGTATGGGCGCCTTCGCGATAATCCTCAAAGACGAAATAACGGACAAGCTGTCCCGTCGCAACGTCGTATTGGACGGTCTGTACAGTTGGAGCGAGTATCTGATACTTAAAGAGCTTCTCGGGGAGGATCTCATTCTCCTTGCCGTCGTCACCAACAGCGAGATACGCAAATCCCGTCTTGCGCGCCGCGCCGTGCGTCCGTTGTCGGCGGAAATGGTGGATAGCCGTGACGTCGCCGAGATAGAAAATTCCGAGAAGGGCGGTCCCATCGCCAAGGCGGATTACTACATTATAAACAACGGTTCCGAGGCAGAACTGAAAGCGCAATTCGACAGCTTTATGCAGTGGCTCGACAGGTAATTCGTTCCTCGCTTATGGCAAGCAGGCAAGTGACGATTTGCAATATAAGTTGCCGAATGACATAAAATATAATACGATAGTTAAAATTTACAATATTATAGTAAAAGGAGCCGTATTCGAACGGTTCTTTTTTATGAGTGCTGTGAGAATTATCAAGGGGAGACAAAATAAATACAGAAACTTATTTCTGTGTTAAAGTTGAATTTTCGTGCGGTCGCGTTAAACCAAACACCGCAGTGAGGAGTTGCCTGTCCTGAGTATAATAGGGAATCAATCTTGTATAATATTAAAAAGCCTCCCTTTCTGCCCCTTTGAGGGGCATAAGGGGAGGGGGACCACCGATAGGTGGTGGTGGGGTTTGATAGGGTGAGTTTTACTAAACCACCTAACTTAACTTTGCGCTCTGCACAAAACTTCACTTGTACAAAGTGCAAACTTCACCATTTAGCATAGAGCCTTTTTTGTTGTTTACGCTTCGATCGGGTCCCAATCGACGCGATATTGTTCGTCGATGAGCAGATAGGGCGCGCCGCACTTGACGCAACGCGACATAAAGTATGCGTTGCAGCGTACGAGCCGTTCAAGATCGATATCGTCGTCGGCGCGCTTTTCTATCGCGTCGGCGTAGTTGACGACGTCGTCGAAGTTGGCGCGGATATACCTTTCGCTCATCACCAGGCAGACGAATCTTATGTCGTCGAGATATCTTTTGTCGAAGAACTCGCGATAATTCATCGGGATATAGCACCCCTCGACTATAAGGTTTTGCCCGTTCTCGACAGCCGTTTTGACTATCTCTTTTGTTATGTTCCACAGATAGGGGCGCAGTCCTTCCGTGTCGTATACGCAGATATCCGTGTTGCCGCTGCGTATCAGTCCCATTTTCAGCAGGTCCTGAGATATGCAGGCATAGCCGTGTTTTTTCACCAATTTGTCCGCAAGCAGCGTTTTGCCCGTGTGACTTGCTCCCGATATCAATATTACCATAAGTTCAAGCGTTTGCCGATGGTTCGGCGGTGTAGGCGGCAGACATTATGTCCTGCCGAAATGAAGTTAATTTTCGATTTGTTTCTCGTCGTTCGTGACGGCGACGGGTTTGTCGGGCGACAGGTAGAATTTGATCAGTATCGGCAGGCTGACTACCGCCGTAAGGCAGTCGGATACGGGCTGAGATATCTGTATGCCCGTCAATCCCCACAGGGCGCTTGTGGCAAGCAATATCGGTATAAACAGCAATCCGGATCTGAGCAGCGCAAGAAAGGATGCCACTCCCGCCTTGCGTATGCTTTGGAAACACATATTCAGCGGTATAAATAGCGGTACGAACAGCTGTCCGAATATGGCGTAGCGCATAGCGGGCGTCGCAAAGTCTACCACGATCGGCTCTTTTTGGAACAATTCCACAAAAAACTTCGGCGCGGCTATTATCGGCAAGCCGAGTACCGTCACGCATATCAGGCTTATCATACAAGTGACCCACAGACCGCGTTTGACGCGCCTGTGTTCGCCCGCCTGATAGTTGAAGGAGGCAACGGGCTGCAAGCCCTGACTTATGCCCATACCTACGCACATAACGAAGTTGCTTATTCTGTTTACCACCGTCATTCCGTCTATGGCGGCGTCAGCCATTTCTTCGCTTATCCTCGCGCCGTAATTGCCTGCAAGTTTGTTCAGCAGTCCGCTGCTTATCGAGTTGAGTCCCTGCCGTATCAGCGACGGCAATCCGTTGCGGCATATCTGCAAATACAGTTTGCCTTTGGCGCTTATGCAGCGGAAGCGTATTTTACTCTGAGCCGTCTTGAAGAACATAATCAGCAGTATTACAAAGCTAATTATCTGCGAGATGGCGGTTGCCATTCCAGCCCCGTATACACCCAGATTACAGTAACGGATAAACACAAAATCCATCCCCATATTGAGCAAACCGCCGCTTACCAAGCCGAACATAGCGTAAAAAGCCTTGCCCTCGTAGCGCAGATTGTTGTTGAGTATCAGACTGCATATCATAAACGGACAGGATATCAATACCCACAGACCGTAATCCCTTGCGTAGGGCAGTATGGTATCCGTCGAACCGAGCAGTTTCAACAACGGCGTAAGCAACAGCAGTCCCAACGCGGTGAATACCAGACCTATCGCGCCTCCCAGGAAGAATGCCGACGACACATATTCGGAGGCTTTTTTTATGTCCTTGTTTGCCAACTCTTTTGATACATATGTGCCGGAGCCGTGTCCCAACATAAAGGCTATCGCCTGAATGATGGATTGCAGCGTAAACAGTATGCCGATAGACCCTTGCGCGCTCTTGCCGAGGGTGCCGACGAAGTATGTGTCCGCCATATTGTAGATGCTGGTTATCAGCATACTGATAGTGGTGGGTATGCCTAAGCGTACTATCAATTTGGCGACGGGCGTTTCCGTCATTTTTTTGTAATATAAATCGGCTGTATTTTGCTGCTGCATATACAAAAGTTTACTACTTCGTTATTTTTCTGTCAAGGAAACGGGCGTTCATTCGACGTAACGCGGATTGGTTCTCCGACTTGTACAATATGCGCGCCGTCGGCTTTTTGCTCACTTGAACAAAAACTCTTTTCATCATACGCGTTTTGTGATATAATACATAAAAAAAGGGAGATTATTGTGAAAGCGGTAATTCAACGCGTTAACAATGCGAAATTGAGCGCAGATGGCAAGCTCGTATCGGCAATAGGCAAGGGACTCGTAGTGTATTTCTGCGTAGAGAAGGGCGACGGTGAAGAGCTTTGCGACATTTTTGCCAATAAACTGAGCAAGTTGCGCGTCTTCGAGGACGGCAACGGCAAGATGAATCTGTCCGTGCGCGACATTGGCGGAGAGATACTGTTTGTGTCGCAATTTACGCTGGCGGCGGATCTCAGTCACGGCAACCGCCCGGGATTTACCGACGCGGAACTGCCCGAACGCGCCAACGCGCTGTATATCAAAACGGCGGATATCCTTGCCGATAGCGGCATACCCGTACATTTGGGCGTATTCGGCGCGGATATGACCATAGATCAGCAGAACGCGGGTCCCGTCACGATAATTTGGGAGAGCGCAAGGTGAAGAGCATCAGATCTTTGTACAAGATAGGCGTCGGACCATCCTCTTCGCATACTATGGGTCCCGTCAAGGCGACGGAGAGATTTTTGTCCGAGCATGGCGATTGCGACGACTATGTAGTAACGCTGTTCGGTTCGTTGGCAATGACGGGCAAGGGGCACGGCACCGACGTCGCCATACGGCGCGCGTTCGGCGACAAACGCGTGAGCGTGGTATTCGATACCGAGACGGCGTGTCCCGTTCATCCCAACACGATGGAGTTTGTCGGTCGCAGGGACGGTGTTGCCGTCGCCCGCATGCAGGTATTCAGCATAGGCGGCGGAGATATACTCGTGGCAGGGGAAAGTTTCGGCGAAGACGCCGACGTATATTCGTTGAATACGTTTGAAGAGATCAAGTCTTACTGTCGTGAACGCGGACTGCGCCTGTACGAATATGCGTTGCAGTGCGAGGGCGAGGACATTCTCGGATATATGAAACAAATATGGCAAGTGATGCAGAACTGCATTGTCGAGGGGCTGTCCGCGGACGGCGTTCTCCCCGGCGGGCTCAACGTTCAGCGCCGCGCCAAGAAGCTGCTCAACGAATTCAGCGACATCACCCGTCACACGCGCAGAGACAGGATAGTGGCGAGCTACGCCTTTGCGGTAGGCGAACAGAATGCCTCCGGCGGAACGGTGGTGACGGCGCCCACATGCGGAGCTTCGGGAGTGTTGCCCGCGGTGCTGGTGTACGCCAAGCAGCAACAGGATTACTCGGACGAAGAGATATATCGCGCGTTGCTCACCGCCGGCATAATAGGCAACGTAGTCAGGACCAACGCGTCCGTATCGGGCGCGGAATGCGGCTGTCAGGCGGAGATAGGCACGGCGTGTTCTATGGCGGCGGCAGCTCTTGCGGAGCTGTACGGTATGACCCTCGACGAGATAGAGTACAGCGCCGAGGTGGCGTTGGAACATCAATTGGGACTGACGTGCGATCCCGTCAACGGCTTGGTGCAGATACCCTGTATCGAACGTAACGCCGTGGGCGCGATGCGCGCCATCAATGCGGTAAGTCTTGCTACGTTTCTTGCCGACAGCCGCAAGATATCTTTCGACACGGTTGTGAGAGTAATGTACGAGACGGGGTTGGATATTTCGGAGAAATACCGCGAAACATCTGTCGGCGGGCTTGCCAAAATATACAAGAAGTAGCCCGTCGGCTCCAAAAATACAAACTGAACGCCTTTTACGGCACGGGAGAATATTATGAAAATTCTGATTGTGGAAGATGAAGTCAAACTCGCCGACGCTTTGGGAGAGCTGTTTCACCGAGGCAAGAACGTAGTCGACGTGGTATACGACGGCGAGGACGGATATTTTTACGCCAAGAAGGGAGACTATGACGTGATGGTGTTGGACGTTATGCTGCCCAAGATGGACGGCTTCGAGGTGGTCAAGCGTTTGCGCGACGGCAAGATCAACGTCCCCGTTCTTATGCTGACAGCCAAGGACGACGTGTCGAGCCGCGTCAAGGGATTGGATTGCGGCGCAGACGATTATCTCACCAAACCGTTTGCCACGGAGGAGCTGCTTGCCCGCGTAAGAGCGCTGTGCCGCCGTCAGTCGGAAATGGTATTTGACGAACTGCATTTCAGCGATATCACCCTCAATACGTCCAACTATATGCTCAATTGCGGCGGCAAGTCGGTCAGTCTCGGTGCCAAGGAATACGAAATTATGCGCTTGTTGCTTACCAACTCGACGCAGGTCATCAGCAAGGACGCCATCATATCCAAGGTGTGGGGATTGGATAGCGACATCACGGAGAACAACGTAGAAGCATATATGTCTTTCCTTCGCAAGAAACTCACCTTCCTCGGGTCGAAAGTGACCATCTCCACCAAGCGTATGCTCGGGTATTACTTGGAGGAACAGGCTTGATACGAAAACTGCGCACCAAGATCATCGTATACAGTTTTATATCCGTGTGCGTCGTGTTTATGATGGGGTTGGCGGTTTTGTTCGGCATAGGATATTCCCGTCTTAACGACGAACGCGTAGTACGCCTCAATAACGAATTCGTGATAGACGATTGGCACACGGTTACGCCCTCGTCTATCAGCGGCATAGTGCTTGCCGAGTACGATATCGAGCAGGACAATATATCGCTCAAAGTCGTCGGCGACGGCATAAAGCAAACGGAGTCGGAGACGGACGACATTCTCAAACGAATAATAACGCGCCGTTTCGACGAGGGGCTTATCGGCATCAACGTCGTGTATACCAAGCGTATCGACGGCACCGTGATGAGGATAGCGTATATGGACCGCGGCTTCAACAGCAGCAAGGACGTCAAGTATGCGGTATATTCCGTCGTGGCGCTGTTTGTCGGTTCCATCGCATACCTGATAATATGCAATTTTCTTGCGCATCTTGCGTTGAAACCCGTAGAAGTCACCTGGAAGAGGCAAAAGCAATTCGTCGCCGACGCCTCGCACGAACTGAAAACGCCGCTTTCCGTCATCAAAGCCAATACCGAGCTTATCGCCGCACATTCCAAGGATACGGTGGCAAGTCAGATGAAGTGGGTGGACAACACGCGTTTCGAGGTGGAGCGTATGACTGCCCTCGTCAACGACCTGCTGTTCCTTGCCAAAAACGACGAAGGGCTCAAAGAGCAGTTGGATACTGTCAACTTCTCCGAATGCGTAACGTCCGTCGTGCTTGCGCAGGAAGTGCTGCTGTACGAGAAGGGCAAAGTGTTCGATTACGACATAGCCCCCAATCTGTCCGTATTGGGCAACGACGGTCAGCTCAAACAGCTTGTCACCATCTTATTGGATAACGCCAACAAGTACTCCAAGGGGGAGGGCAATATACGGCTTACGCTGTCCGTTGCTTCGTCCATCGTCGGCAAGATTGCCGAACTCAAAGTAAGCAACGACTGCGATTATATCACGCCCGAACAGCTCGAACACCTGTTTGACAGGTTCTATATGATAGATCAATCCCGCGACAAATCTCACACGGGCACGGGTCTGGGTCTGGCAATCGCGCAGACCATATGCGAGAATCACGAAGGGGAGATAACGGCGTCCTTTGCCGACGGCAGAATAACCTTCACCGCGCAGTTGCCCATATACAGACCGACTTTGCTCGGTAAATAATTTTTGACGCCCCGACCGGAGCGTGGAAAGACGAGGTGGAAGAGGGATAACGAGAAAAAGGTGAAGTTTGCACTTCGTGCAAGTGAAGTAGCTGCGCAGTGAAGTATTTGCCTTTCGGCAAATGTGAAGTTTGCCGCTGTGCGACAAGTTGCGGTCGGGACATTAGTTAAAACAACTTGTTTCTTAACAGTTCTTATTTCGCAATAGTTAATATATCTATAAAAACCGTCCCCGCAAGGGCTGCAATCTCGGTGCACGCCCGAGATTGCAGGCGGAATTTTCGCTTTGTTCGCTGCTATGCGAGACACGCGCATCTCCGCTTGCTCAAATTCCGCTGTGGTATGGAAGTCGGCTTCTGTATTTCATATACTTCTACACATCAATATTTCTCACAAATTCTATTTTTCGGCGCCGACCTTGTTCGGCGCTTTGCCATATTGGCGACTGTTTTGCAACATAATACCCTCAGATAGGGCAAAAGTATTTACTTATCTTGTAAAATATTGTATACTGCAAGTTACCGACAAAATAATTTGGAGATGTAAGATGACGGCAAAAAGAAAGTTATCGTTGGTTTTTGCTTTCACGCTGATATTGGCGTTGACGTTCGCTTTTGTCGCGCCCTTTACGGTGCAGCAGGCGATCGCGGCGCCGCCGACGGTCGAGGACAGAGATTCCTGGGTCAATCCGTACAACGGCACATACTACAACAATCTCAATACCAACCTCACGGGTTCGGCGTTCAGGACCGAGTTAGCGTCGTTGATTACAACGACCCATAAGCACAAAACAAGCTATGACGAACTGAAAAACTTGTACAAGACTACGGACGCGGATCCGAATAATAACGGCAACGTGATATGGTTTTATACGGGTTCGTCTGTTCCGTACACGGGCGCAATGGACAGCGGTACTTACAGAACAAACCGAGAGCATGTATGGCCCAAACAAGCGGGCAGCGCCTTTCCCGAAAAAACCGATGCCGGTAGCGACGCGCATCACCTGCGTCCGCTCAATACCGAACTCAATAATACGCGTAGCAACAAGCAATTCGGCGAGGTGGCAATGACATCTTCCAACAGGGTTGCGCAGACGGGCGTTGCCAACTACGGCACGTCTGACCCCAATACCTGGTGTTACACTTCGGGCAACGTTTTTTATCCTGCAAAGGGTTATCGCGGAGCAACGGCACGCATTTTGTTCTATGTGCAAACACGTTGGGGCAATCAATACAATCTGGAATTCGTTTTGGGCGAAGGTTTCTCCAAAACAATCGGAGATATTGAAACCTTGATGAAATGGCACATCGAAGAACCGCCTACCGATCAGGAAATTAGGCGCAATGAGGCTGTTGCCAAGATTCAGGGCAATCGCAACCCCTTTATCGATCATCCCGAATATGCCGAAATGATATATTGCAACAACGGCGCAAGTTACAGCAATACGCTTAAAAACGTCGTCGCCGAGTACGGCGGCTATCTCAACGGCAATCTTCCGCCCGTTCCGGACGATAAGCCCACGGCGTTGACCCTGTCCGTAAGTTCTCTGAACCTGGAAGTGGGGCAGGTCTCTCCCGAGATTACCGTCACGGCGACTCCGAGCGGCGCAAGCAACAGCGTTGATTGGACTTCCGACAGCAGGCAGGTGGCGACCGTCTCCGACGGCGTAGTGACGGCTAAGTCGGCAGGCACGGCGAGGATCACCGCGACAAGCACCGTAGACAGCAGCGTCAGCGCAAGCATAACCGTGACCGTTACGAATCCCGTACCGCCGCAACCGCCCAAGTTGGAGTCGTTGGTAATTTCTCCGAGCAGCCTTTCTCTCACGACGGGAGGCACGCGGCAGCTGACGGTAACGGCATTGCCCGCAGGTACGAGCAACGCCGTCACCTGGAACAGCAGCAACGGAGCCGTGGCGACGGTGAGCAATGCGGGCTTGGTGACTGCAATAGGCGCGGGCACGGCGAGGATCACCGCGACAAGCACCGTAGACGGCAGTATCAGCGCAAGCATTACGGTAACTGTGACGTCAGGTACGGTAACGCCCGATCCGCCTGATCCGCCCAAGTTGGAGTCTTTGTTTATTTTGCCGAACAGAGTTACGCTTACGACGGGAGGCACACAGCAATTGAGGGTAACGGCATTGCCCGCAGGTACGAGCAACGCCGTCACTTGGGAGAGCGACGACAGAGCCGTGGCGACAGTGAGCGATACGGGTCTGGTAACTGCAACAGGCACAGGTACGGCCAAGATCACCGCCACAAGCACAGTAGACGGCAATATCACCGCAAGCATAACGGTGACGGTGCAGCCTGATCCGCCCAAATTGGAATCTTTGACTATTTACCCGAACAGCGTATCGCTTACGCCGGGGGACATACAGCAATTGACGGTAACGGCATCGCCCGCAGGTACGAGCAACGCCGTCACCTGGAATAGCGACAACGGCACCGTGGCGACGGTCAGCGACGTCGGATTGGTAACCGCAACAGGCACAGGTACGGCCAAGATCACCGCCACAAGCACAGTGGACGGCAGTATAACCGCAAGCATAACGGTGACGGTATCGCCGGTTCCTCCGGAATTGGAGTCGTTGGTCATTTCTCCAAGCAGCCTGTCCCTGACGTCGGGAGACGTACGGCAGTTGACGGTAGAGGCTTTGCCCGCAGGTACGAGCAACGCGGTCATATGGGATAGCGATAACGAAGCGGTTGCGACAGTCAGTGATGACGGCTTGGTGACGGCAATAGGCGTAGGCACGGCTAAGATTACCGCGACAAGCGCCGTAGACGGCAACATCACCGCAAGCATAACGGTGACGGTACAGCCCGCCCCGCCGAAGTTGGAGTCGTTGGTAATTTCTCCGAGCAGCCTGTTCCTAACTACGGGAGGCACGCGGCAATTGACGGTAACGGCATCGCCCGCAGGTACCAGCAACGCGGTCATATGGGATAGCGATAACGAAGCGGTTGCGACAGTCAGTGATGACGGCTTGGTGACGGCAATAGGCGTAGGCACGGCTAAGATTACCGCGACAAGCGCCGTAGACGGCAACATAACCGCAAGCATTACGGTTACTGTGACGTCGGGTACGGTAACGCCGGATCCGCCTTCGGAAGAGACGCTTGCCGCGTTCAAGGCTGCGGTTGCCGCAATTTCCGACAAGTCGACTCTCGCCGAGAGATATGACGCCATCAAGGCCGCGATAGACGAATACAACAAGTTGACGGAAGAGGCAAGGGCTGCCGTTGCCGAACAGTATAATACTCTCCTTTCGGCGGTGGAGCAGTACAACGCCGATATCGAGCCGCACAACGATCAATTTGCCAAGGCGACGGATTTCGGCGCGCAAGCGTTGGCGATAGCGCTGTCCTCCGTGTTGTTGGCGATAGCGGTAATAGTAGGCAAAGGCTTGGGGAGGTAACATAATGAAAAAGTTTTGGATAACGGTTGCGGCATTGACGCTCGTCGCGCTCCTCGGTTGTTTTGCCGCATGCGACGGCTCGGGCGAAATGCTTTCGGAGATCAATGACGCCCTGCGAAAAGGATACGACACACTTACCGTCGAGGTCATTACCGAAAAGGACGGCGTGGAGCTTAACGGCTTGTACAACGTCCGATTCAACGCGGATGGCGCAACGGTAAAATACAGCTATGACAAGCTGAACGAACTTGATTTCGGCGACAATGCCGACGAATACGTTACCAAGGTCACGGGCGAAGCGGAGATAGCGGACGGTAAGATCGTCGGCGACGAGAAGCTCGATTTCGGTCCGATCGACTACACGGGGTTCAATTTCAAATCGGCGTTCTTCACCGATGTCAAGGTAAGCAAGCTGTCTTTTTCCGCCAAGGTGGTCAATCCGCAAGGGTTTGTGGGCAATGTCGGGTTCGACGGCACGGATATGTACGTCGAGACGGTACTCAATGGCGACGCCTTGGCAAAGCTGATGATCGGGTATGTCTCGGCAGAGGGTTTCAACGTCACGGTCAACTATCTGTTTGCATAAACTGCGACCGCCGTTTTCTATCGGATAACGTATACAAAAAAAATCTTCGGCAGTAAACCGAAGATTTTTTTATGTAAAATTTAAGTAATTGTTTAATAAAAAAATATATAAGTTTTTTTCAAAGTTTACCGAAAATTTACTTGACGCTATTATAATCTTTAATAAAATGAACGATTATGCCGTATTTTGCGGCGAATTGCCGTTCGGATATCGAAATTCTCCTCACGAGAGGTAAAAATTATGCCCAAATTCAAAATCATATGCTTCATTCTCGCCGCGGTGATGGCGGCGGCAGGAACAGTCCTCGTATTGCGAAATCTCGGCTACGAGGACATCGGCACGTTTGTAAAACCTGCCGAGGACTTCAATACATATCTTGACAGAACGGAGGATACGGATATATCCGACCGCGACGCCGACCCGCGCGAATTTTTGTTCGTCGCGCACAAGATATTGCTTAGCGGCAACGGTTTCAAAGGTGTATCGAGCGGCTCGTCTACTGCTGTGGGCATAAAGCAGAACGTGCTTAACACTCGTTATGTAATAGGAGAATTCGATAACAAAAGCGTCTTTAAGGAAATGGTCACCAAGGGCGTTGTGAGCAATGCCTATCAGCTGTACCTCGTAGACAAGAATTACATTTACCGTCAGCCGAACCGCGTCAGAGAGCTGGACGAAGTGGAATGGCAGAACAGCGCGCAGCCCCTTACGGAGGAATCTTTCTACAACCGTTTCGGACACCGCTCGGACAAGTTGACGGGCTATATTCTCAATTGGGATACGGTTTTGCGCGGCGATTACGTCGGCGAGGAAAACGGACTGTACACATTTCATTATGTATTGGATACGGTAGAAGCCACGCCATACCTTCGCCGTGAAATGATAACCAACGGCGGTCTGCAAAGCGAACCGACCTTCTCCAAGTGCGAGATATACGTAACGATGGACGCAGACTTCAACATCAAGAGTCTGCGTACCGACTGCGCATACAAAGCGCAGACTATGGGTATCAACGCCGGCTGTACCGAGGATATAACGGAAGTGATAGAGCCTTACGACGGCGAACTGCCCGAGAGCGATTTCTTCTCCGACTATCTCGGACAAATCGGCGGCGACATTACCCATACCGTTACTCCGTTGGATATGCTGATGGATATGTTCTCAACCTATCTCAACGGCACAGCGCTGCAAGTCAAGCTCGTGGCAAGCGCGGACGGCGAGCAAATAGCGGACGCATTGGCTTCCATCGAGGGATTGGATATTTCCGACCTCGGCAAGATGGCTGTCAAGTTGAGACTTGGCGACATCGATTTATGTTACGCCAACGGCGACGGCAAGATATATATCGATTATCAGGATTTCAAGGCTTCCACCACGGTGGACGGCGTCAAAGAATTGGCTGCCGCCGTCAACGCACTTATGGCAGGGGACGCTCCCCAAGCGACGGATTTGGATATGTCCGAAGTCGCTTCGATAGATCCCGCGGCGCTTTTGGACAATCTCAGCTATCAATTGTCCGAAGATAAGCGGTTCTGCACGGTAAGTCTGCCCGTATCCGTTGCGGGGATAGATATCGACGCCGAACTTGTGGGCACCGCTGACGGAGATAAGTACAAGTTCGCCTATGCGGATATCGATATAGGCAATGTCAACATACATATTGAACCGGAGGCGTGGACGCCTGTCGATGTTACGGAGGGCGATTATCCCGAGATACTCGGACTTGCCGATCTGATGACAAGCGGCAAACTTTCGCTACGCGCGGACGCGGATATGCCCCTGTTCGGCAGAAACTACAACGTCGAGCTGGACGTTTTGTGCGATCTTGCCGACCGTTCCGCGGAGGCGACGGCGGTATTCGGCAACAACGGCAAATTGCAGCTCAGTTATGTAGACAATATTCTGTATGCGGCGTTCGGCAACCTCAAACTGCGTTTGGACGTCACGCGCACAGACGGTATTAAAGAGTTTGTTGAGGGTATTTTCGGCAAGGCGGACGGCTTCGATGAAGAGCAACTTCCCGATGTCCATATCGAGCAGTTGTTGGCATTGTTCGGAGGATTGAACGCGGTAAGCTGCGCAGAGCACGAAGTATCGATAATTATGACCGTCGGCGAAATGGAACTGTCCGTAGATCTTATCGCGCGCGACAACCGTTGGAACGTCAAGTCGCTGCGTGCAACGGGTTACGGCGTTGACGCGACGATAGCTCCTTCCGAGCAATTTGAAGACATATCGGCTCCCGAGGACGCCGACGTATATGCCGACGTGACGGATATAGTAGAGACGTTTGCGCGTCCCGTTGTCGATTTGATACAAGCCGACGGCTACGGCGCGGAGATATCCGCCGACATCGTCGTAAACGGCAAGGTGTATCCGATACAAGGTTACGTCACGGCGCGCGACGGCGCGGTATTTGCGGCGGCAACATTGTATGACGGCGACGTGGGTATCGTCGACGCGGAGGTCATATATGCCGATGGCATAGTGTATCTCACGCTGAACGGGGTCAAGGTAGCTTTCGCCGCAAACGGCGAGGACGCGGACATTTCCGCCGCGCTCGGGCAACTTGCCGATAACGAACGTATCGGGCAGCTTATCGACGGCAACGAAGATATACGGAAACTTATCGGCGCAATTGCGGAGATCGCGGACAAGGCGGAGAATTTCGACCCGATCGATTTGCTCGACTTTGACTTTACGACGGTGGTGTCGCGCTTCGGATTTGACGGCGACACACTGTCGTTTACGGTGGACGGCGGCGTCATAGGAGCGGACGGCGCGTCTCTGTCCGTGGATTTATATACGGATAACGGCAGACTTGCGGTACGTTTCTGCGGACTGAGCGTCGGCGACGTCTCGATGGATATAGCCGCGGCGATCGACATTGATGCCGATTACATAATTGTGCCGGATGCAGCCGATTACGTTCCGACCCTTCACGGCGAGATAATGGGCGCCGAGACGGACATAACGCTCGACCTTGTGCATAATGACATATGGGCAAGTGTGCATATCGGCAATGAAGAAGTTTTGCTGCGCTTTACTGAGGGCAGAATATACGTCGTTTACGGCGGAGCGAGAGTTGCGGTGGATGTGTCCGACCTCGGCTCCGTTATGGACGGTATCCGTCGGCTTACGGACGCCGATTTGCAAACGAATACGGAAATGGCGGATATATCGGCGGTGCTTGCGTGCGTCGTATACGGATTGACAGACGACGATCCGCAACTGTCCGCGCAGTACGGAGATATAGGAATATGCGTTGACTTCGACAACGCAAACGGCAAACTTGTATTTGCCGACGTGAAAGTAAGCTTTGTACTCAACGGCGAACAATATTCCGCAACGCTGACGCAGCAGGCGGAACGCGCCGAGCAATTGGATATCGACGACGAGTTCGTCGACGGCAATGTTCTTATCGGAAGCATCGTCGACACTGTCGCCGCGCTTAAAGAAACGGACAATTTCGCCCTTTCCGCGCATTCGGATATACGTATAGGCGGCAATGAGTATGTTGCGGACGTACGGCTAAACCTCAACGGCGGGGTCGGGATATATCTTACTTTGCGCGACAAGGCGGATATGACCGTGCTTGTTTCGGCGGATATCCGTATGGTGGACGGAACGTTGTATCTGGATATCAACGGTATACGTCAATCAATACCGACGGATCTGTCGCAGCAAAACGACGCGCAAAGTTACGACTTCAAGCAAATATTGGGTCTGTTAAATCAATTCAAGGGCGCTAACGACACGTTGGACAGTCTGATAGAGGCAATCGAGAACGTCGTCAATACCGACGTAAGCGGAGTGGTATTCTCCAATGTCATACGCGATATGTACTTCGACGAAAACAACGCGTTGACGGCGGAACTCGATCTCCGACAGTTCGCCCTCGGCAACGTCACGCTGTCGGCAGCGTTCGGAAGCGAACCCGCATTGACCGTAGCGGGACTTGTTCTCGGCGATACGGCTTTCGATGTAGTTGCCTGCGTCACGCAATCGGAGGAAAAGGTCGTCGCGCCGCAAGGTGATTTCGTCACGGAGTTGACGGTCGATCTCGGCAACGGAATGACGGGCAAAGCGTACATCAATCTGTCCGACGGCACTGCGTACGGCGAGTTTAGTCTCGGCGTATCCGATATACTGTTTGAATATGCCGACGGTACGGTGTATGTGCAGTACGGCAATGTGCGCGCGTCGGCGGCATTGAGCGACGCGTCGTTACTGACGGGCGCTATCGGCAAACTTGTCGATCTGCCCGAACTTCCCGATACGGACGGTTTGGATATTATCGAAACCGTCAAGCGGATACTCGACAAGATAGTTTACTCTCGTACGTCTATCGACGGCGGCTATGCCGTCAGGCTGTCTATGGACGGCACCGACGTCACGGTCAATTTCACTTGTTCCGATACAAGCGCAACGCTGGACAGCATCGTGTTGAACATTGACGGCGTGGCGTTGAATACCGTCACCGTAACTGTGGCAAGCGATCTCGATATAGAGCGCATAGACAAGGACGGCGAATTTGTGGACGTTACCGAGGCGGTGGAATTATTTGCCGAGCCAATTGCCAATCTGCTTACATCCCATGGTTACGGAGCCGACTTCGATGTGGACGTTACTCTCGGCGGCAATGAGTACACCGTAAAGGGCAGCTTTGTATTTGACGTCAACGGCAACATCAAGGTATCCGCCACCGTCTACGAAGGCACTCTCGGCATAATTGACGCAGAGGCAATAATTGCCAATAACACGGTATTCCTCACCGTCAACGGAGTGAAGGTTGCATTCAAATTGAATGCAACCGGCGAAACGGAAACAGACCCGAAACAGGCTCTCGATCAACTGCTTAACAACGAGCAGATAGTATCCTTGCTCGAAGCTCATCCGGAAGTAAAGGAACTCATAGAGCAAGCGGAGAGAGTAATAGCCGCGGTAACGCAATTGGATATAACCAAGCTGAACGTTGCGGAGATAATAACCTCGGTGGAACTTAACGGCAACGAGCTTGTCATCGGAGTAAACGGTTCTTCCTTCGAGTTGGGCAATTTCGAGCTTATACTCGGAGTAGAAGAGGGTCATCTTACCGTAGGCATAAGTAATTTCTCACTTGCCTCCGTCAAGCTCAATTCCGTAAAGGCAACGGTACTTACCGACGTATCCGACGTAAATGTACCGAGTTCGTCCGACGAATATATCCTGAACCTGCATATGGAAGGTTTCGGAGCAGAAGCGGACATCAGCGCAGATATCTGCAATATGGATATCTGGGCGACGGTACATTACTCCAATAACGACATAGACGGCTTGAAGATAGATGAAACCATTCGTCTCCGCTATGTAAACAATACTCTTTACGTCAAGGCGGGCGGCAAAGAGCAGATAGCTCTCAGCTTCGACGCTTCCGCGGCAAAGGACCTCATTGCGAAATTGACTTCTCTTCTCGGCAATAGCAATGCGATGAGCGACATCGACGTCAACGGCATACTCGGCAACATCGTATTCGATCTTGCGGGCGCCAACAATATTACCTACACGTCCGACAGCTTCGGATTGAGCGTGAACTTTGCAAACAACGACAACAAACTGTTATTCAGCGGAATAGTAATTACCGTCGGCGAACAGGAAGTTGCCGTCACCACGGGCAACAACGCTGCCAATGCCAAGCTCTCTACGGACGGCAAGTTTGTCAATGCAAATAATCTCATAGACAAGGTACTCGACGTCATAGAGAGATACAGAGACGTTACGACGTATACGGTTACTCTCAACGCAACCGTAACGATGGACAACAAGCAGTACAATGCGGATATTGTTCTCAATTACAACAATGGAATATATGTAACGTTGCAACTCAAAGACAAAGAGAACGTTCTGTTGCTCAATGCGGAGATAACGTTAAAGGACGACGTATTGTATGTAAAGGCAAACGGAATAGAGCAGAAAGTAACATTGACGAATACAACAGTAAGCAACGGTAACATAGACTTCAAGGCTGTACTCGGAGTTTTGTCCGAACTCAAAGGCATAGACGGCTCAATAGATGAGATACTCTCGATCATAGAGCAACTGCCCGAACGTATAAGCACAACGACTACTTTGACAGATCTGATCTCTTCCTTCGATTACTTCAACGGCAAACTTACATTGGGCGTAAGCGATACGCTTGGACTCGGAGCGCTCTCTGTCAATGCGGATCTCGACAATATCTCGCTTACCGTCGGCGGACTCCATCTCGGAGATATATCCGCAAACTTCACGGCAACGGTAGAGCAGAGCAACGAGGAAGTAACTGTTCCCGCAGGCGACTTCGTTACGGAACTGTACGTAACTCTCGGAGAACTCGGCAATGCCTCTATCCGATTGGATCTGTTCAACAAGAAGGTCCAAGGCACAGCGCATATTTACAATAACGAGATAGACGTTCTGTGCGAGGAGGGCATTGTATATCTTGCCTGCGGCAATATTAGTTTGTACTTCGACGTCAACGATACAAACAAACTGCTCGAAGCATTGTCTCCGTACTTCACATTACCCTCAATGGACGGATCCGTCAAGGATACGCTAACGCAGGTACTCGGAGTATTATCTCAATTTACCAGTACCGACGGCGAAGGTTACAAGCTGTCTGCCGAACTAAACGGTACTGCAATAGAGATAGCATTTGACAGTAATGCAAACTTTGACGGACTGACTGTTGCGCTTGACGGTATGAACATTACGGCAGCGCTTACAAGCAGCGGCAGTTACAACGAAGTAAGCAAAGAAAATCTTGTAAACATAACGGAACTCACTCAATTCATACCCGCAATAGACGGATTGCTTACGTCCAATGGTTACGGAGCCGACTTCGATGTGGACGTTATTCTCGGCGGCAATGAGTACACCTTAAACGGCAGCTTTGTATTTGACGTCAACGGCAACATCAAGGTATCCGCAACCGTCTACGAAGGCACTCTCGGCATAATTGACGCAGAGGCAATAATTGCCAATAACACGGTATTCCTCACCGTCAACGGAGTGAAGGTTGCATTCAAATTGAATGCAACCGGCGAAACGGAAACAGACCCGAAACAGGCTCTCGATCAACTGCTTAACAACGAGCAGATAGTATCCTTGCTCGAAGCTCATCCGGAAGTAAAGGAACTCATAGAGCAAGCGGAGAGAGTAATAGCCGCGGTAACGCAATTGGATATAACCAAGCTGAACGTTGCGGAGATAATAACCTCGGTGGAACTTAACGGCAACGAGCTTGTCATCGGAGTAAACGGTTCTTCCTTCGAGTTGGGCAATTTCGAGCTTATACTCGGAGTAGAAGAGGGTCATCTTACCGTAGGCATAAGTAATTTCTCACTTGCCTCCGTCAAGCTCAATTCCGTAAAGGCAACGGTACTTACCGACGTATCCGACGTAAATGTACCGAGTTCGTCCGACGAATATATCCTGAACCTGCATATGGAAGGTTTCGGAGCAGAAGCGGACATCAGCGCAGATATCTGCAATATGGATATCTGGGCGACGGTACATTACTCCAATAACGACATAGACGGCTTGAAGATAGATGAAACCATTCGTCTCCGCTATGTAAACAATACTCTTTACGTCAAGGCGGGCGGCAAAGAGCAGATAGCTCTCAGCTTCGACGCTTCCGCGGCAAAGGACCTCATTGCGAAATTGACTTCTCTTCTCGGCAATAGCAATGCGATGAGCGACATCGACGTCAACGGCATACTCGGCAACATCGTATTCGATCTTGCGGGCGCCAACAATATTACCTACACGTCCGACAGCTTCGGATTGAGCGTGAACTTTGCAAACAACGACAACAAACTGTTATTCAGCGGAATAGTAATTACCGTCGGCGAACAGGAAGTTGCCGTCACCACGGGCAACAACGCTGCCAATACCAAGCTCTCCGACGATGACAGATACATAAACGGCAACAGGTTGGCGGATATGGTCGTTGACGTTTTGAGCGAATTTATCGGCAGCAGCGGCGTCGAAACGGAATTTGACGTAAAGTTGGCGTACAATTCGCGCAGCTATTTAGTCAACGTTGCATTGCAGTACAACGACGGGTTGCACGCTGCTATCAAACTTACGGACGTCGATGACGCTATGTTGTTAGTCACCGCCGAGCTGTATTGGGCGGACGGCACGCTCTTTGTTGACGTCAACGGCATCAAGCAAGCGATACAACTGCCCTCGTCGAGCGGCGGCGCTAAGGACCTTGCCGGTTCGCTTGCGGTTTTGGACGAGTTATACGGTATCAGCAATGAGACGGATCGCCTTATAGATATAGTAAAGCAACTGCCCGAACGCATAAGAGAAACGGCTACTCTGACAGATCTGATCGGCAGCGTCGATTTGAATGACGACGGTGTGTTGACGGCAGTCATAGCCGCAACGGCAATGGGCTTTGACAGCAATATAAGTATCGTCGCAAGCGTTTCGGACGGCGCGGTAAATCTGGATATAGTCAAGTTGCAGGCGGGCGTCATTTCGTTGGAACTCGGCGGCAAGTTGTCTGCTTACGATAGTGAAATCATCGCTCCCGATCCCGCGGAGTATGTCGCGGAGATAGATCTTGTGGTGCTTCTCGACGCTGTTGAAGAACGTCCTTCTTCCAGAAACGTTAGGTATGCGCCTGCCGCTCCCGTTGACATTGCGATAGTCGTCGGCGTCAAGTTGGATCTGTACAACAATCGCGTATACGGCAAAGCGAGCGTATTCGGCAACGAGGTTATATTCGAACTCAATACGCAAAGTACTCGGCTGTACGTCTCCGTCGGGGACAGTATCAATATGTCTTTCGACCTCAGAACGGACATCGCCGAGATAACGGAAACCGTCAAATCAATGGGCGTCACCCTTCCTGACGGAACGTTCGGCGGAGACAGCGCGTCTGCCGTCAAGAGCATTCTCGGTATGTTGACGCGCACCAATACGGATAACGGTTACACATTGGGAGTTGAATTGGACGGCATAACCGTATCTGCCGATTTCAATGTCGATACCGAAAGCGTCACCTTCAATGAAGTGGACGTAAACGGCGGAGAATTTACCGTCAAGGCGGAACAGACGGAATACGGCACGGGCAATGCCGGCGACGGTATCCCCGACGCAGAGGATAACCGCGACGAGTTTGTCAACGGTGCGGAAGTTCTTGATTCGTTGGCACCCGCAATAGGCGATCTGATACGCTTCGACGGTTACAACATATTGTTCGGGTTGGATCTGTCCGTCGGAGAGGACGTATACGAGTTGAACGGCGAATTGATCATCCGCGACGGCAAAGTATCGGTGAGCGCCTCCGTTTACAACAACGACGTAGGCATACTGAATATAGACGCGCTGTATTCGGATAACGTCGTATATCTCACGCTCAACGGAGTCAAGGTCGCCTTCAAGCTCAACCTCGACGGAACGACAGACTTCGATGTGCGGCAAGCGGAAGAGCTACTTGACAACGAGCAAGTCAAGGCGCTGCTTGAAGCGCATCCGAAACTCGCCGAATTTGCAGACGCCATTGTCAATATTGTCGGAGAGATAGAACACATCGACTTGAAGTCGTTGAATATTGCGCAGATAGTAAGCGAAATGCAGTTCAACGACGGCAAATTGAAACTGAACGTAAATGCCGACAGATTCGGTTTGGGACAATTTGTTGTATATGTTACCAACCGAGACAACGTATTGGGTATATCCGTCGACGAGATTGCCGTAGGCAACGTTACGTTTGGCAATATGAACATATCGGCGGGCAGTTATGTCGATTCCATTTCCGTCCCGGATGCGGATGATTACATATTGAACTTACACGCAGAAGGTTTCGGAGTGGAAGCGGACATCAGCGCAGATATCTGCAATATGGATATCTGGGCGACGGTACATTACTCCAATAACGACATAGACGG
>CANQNJ010000014.1 GCA_947625185.1 uncultured Clostridia bacterium | reverse complement strand
TCAAGTCAAACGGCTTGAGTGTTTTGAATAAATACTTGCAAATATGCAGAAGGACCGCCGCTTAACGCGACAGCCCCTTATCGTTTATGGTACATTAAATATATTTTGAAATAGTTTCCGTCAACTCTGTCTCCTCGCACAGTCCGATAATGCGATCGACGAGTTCGCCGTTTTTGAATATACATACATTGGGGATGGATACGATCTTGAAACGTCTTGCAAGTTCCATCGCCTGATCCACATCCACTTTGCCGAACTTTACGTCGGGCATTTTCTCCGATACTTCGTCCATTATCGGAGCGAGCATTTTGCAGGGACCGCACCAGGTCGCCCAAAAGTCAACGACCACAGTACCGTTTGAAATAAACTCGTCAAAATTTTCTGTCACATCGGGTAATTTACTCATTGTTATTATCTCCTTGTTGTTTGATTTCCATATCGGCGTTTTCTACATTTTCGGAATTCTCCGATTTGAAAAACGTCTGCTCGTCCGACGGTCTTTCCGACTCCGATTTGTTGACGTTCGGACGTACAATTTCCACGATTTTCGGCGATTCCATCCATTTGTGGCGACGCAGTCTGTCGATAAGAGCCACTATTGCGAAGCCGATAGCCAATCCGCCCATAAACAGCAACGCGGCTGTCCAATCCGCCCATTTGAGTCCCAGCGCCATAAACAGCAATCCGAGCGCAGGCACAAGAGGGATCATATAGGCGACAAACGCCAACTTGGCGCTGTTGGTATCGGGAATATCCAACACAACGGTATCCCCTTCCTGCGCGTCCACGGTATTGCTTGCATAGAAGTCGACGTGCTTCTGCCTCTCGGTCATACCGCACTTTCCGCAAGAGGCGCAGGCGGAATTACGTCCTACGCGCACCTTGGCAAATTCGTTCTTGACGGAAAGCACCACTCCCTGTTCAGTCATTGCCTTCCTCGCAACTGATGCCCAATTCCTGCAATTGTTTGTCATCCACAGCAGACGGAGCTTCCGTCATCATATCGCTTGCGTTCTGCATCTTGGGAAAAGCTATTACGTCCTTGATATTGTTGGTATCCGTAAGCACCATCACCAATCTGTCCAATCCCAATGCCAGACCGCCGTGCGGGGGAGTGCCGTACTTGAAGGCGTCCACAAAAAATCCGAAACGTTCGGCTATCTGCTCGTCGCTGAAACCGAGAGTTTCAAACATCAGTTTCTGCACGTCGCGGTTGTAGATACGCATCGATCCGCCGCCCATCTCGTCCCCGTTGATGACGACGTCGTACGCTTTTGCGCGAACGCGGGCAGGGTCGGTACGCATATATTGCAAATCTTCGTTTTTGGGGCTTGTAAAGGGGTGATGCATCGCGACAAACCTGCCCTCTTCCTCCGAGTACTCGAACAGGGGAAAATCCACCACCCACAACGCGGCGAAGTCCCCCGCATTGTACAGACCGAATTTTGCCGCCAAATGACAACGTAATGCGCCCAATGATACCACTGCCGTTTGCCAATCGCCGTCGGCGACAATAAGCGCGATATCTCCGCTTTCCATATCGAGCGCAGCGGCTATGGACCCGAGTTCCTCTTCCGAAACGGCTTTGGCAAAACTGCACTTGACCCCGTCCTTGCCCAAACCGTACCAAGCAAGTCCCTTTGCCTTGTAAGTCTTGACAAATTCCACCAATCTGTCGAGATCCTTTCTGGACAGCTTGTCGGCGCCCTGTTTGAGAACAATCGCCCTGACCGTGCCGCCCTCTTTAAGCGCATTTGCGAATACGACGAAATTACTGTTTTTCACAGTGTTATCCAGATTCTGTATTTCCATACCGAAACGCAAATCCGGCTTATCCGACCCGAAGCGATTCATACACTCCGTCCAAGGCAGCCTGAGGAAATGTTCCGGCAGCTCCACTCCGCGAATTTCCTTGAACATCTTGACAAGCAAGCCTTCTGTCAGAGTCATAACTTCTTCCTCGCGGTCGACGAAACTCATTTCCAGGTCTATCTGCGTAAACTCCGGCTGACGGTTTGCCCGCAAGTCCTCATCGCGGAAGCACTTGGCGATCTGGAAATATCTGTCCAATCCGCCGATCATCAACAGCTGCTTGTACAACTGCGGAGATTGCGGAAGGGCGTAAAAACAGCCCTGATGAATCCGACTCGGCACAAGGTAGTCTCTCGCGCCCTCGGGCGTGGATTTGCCCAACATCGGCGTTTCCACTTCGATAAAGCCGCGCTCGCTCAGGTAGTTACGCGTGATTTGATATATCTTGCTGCGCGTCACGAGATTGCGCTGCAAATCTTCTCTGCGCAGATCGAGGTATCTGTATTTGAGACGAAGCGCCTCGTTGGCTCCGTCGTCGCCTATCGAGAACGGAGTGGTATCCGCTTCGGAAAGTATTCTCAATTCCTCCGCGACAAGCTCCACTTCGCCCGTTTTCATATTGGGATTAACGTTATTTCCCACGCGACGGCGTACCTTTCCCGTAACGGAAACGACGTATTCGAGTTTGAGCGAGGACGCCTTGTCCAACAGCTCACGCGAACACACATCGGTATCGAATACCGCCTGCATAATGCCGCTTCTGTCGCGTAATTGGATGAAAATAAGCCCGCCGAGATCGCGACGTCTGTGTACCCACCCCATAAGAGTAAGTTCTTTTCCTATGTGTTCCGTCGTGACGTCGCCGCACATAATACTGCGACGCTGTCCGTTTAATAACTCTGCCATAGCTTTCTCCTAAGTTTACAAAACATATTTTTTGAGATTGCGAGATTCCGTCGTAAAGTTGTTCAAGACGTATTCTCTGTCTATAACGACTTTCTTTGGTTCTCCTTCTTCGTTGATATCGTAAGAAATATCCTCTACTATGTGTTCCATAATACTCTGCAATCTGCGAGCGCCGATATCTTCCAGCGTGTTGTTTTGGTCGTAAGCGACGTTGGCAATTTCTGCAATGCCGTCGTCGGTAAAGCTCAGATCGATGTTGTCCACCGCAAGCAATTTGCGATATTGTTGAGTAATGGCGTTCTCCGGTTCGGTCAGTATCTTCACGAAATCATCCACGCCGAGGCTGTCCAACTCCACCAACACGGGAAAACGTCCTTGCAACTCGGGGATAAGATCGGAGACCTTGCTTACGTGAAACGCTCCGCTTGCAATAAACAGAATGTAGTCTGTCTTGATATTGCCGTACTTGGTGGAAACCGTACAACCTTCCACTATGGGCAAGATATCGCGTTGTACGCCCTCGCGCGATACGTCGGGACCGTTCTGCGAGGACTTGCCGGCGATCTTGTCCATCTCGTCGATGAAGATTACGCCGTCGTTCTCCGCACGTTTCAAAGCTTCGCTCTCCACGCTGTCGAGATCGATGAGTTTCTCGCTCTCTTCCGAAGCGATTATGCGCAACGCTTCTTCTACCGTGACTGTACGCTTTTTCGTTTTCTTGGGCAATATATCTCCGAAGATGTTGCCTATGTTGATTTCTCCGCCGCCTGCCTGCAACTCTACGGGTTTTGGTATATCCGCCACGGAAATTTCCACCTGCATCTGATCGAGATTGTGTTTGGACACTTCGTCGATAACGGCCACCTTGGTTATCCCTTCGGGCAACTCTTTGGATTGTTTGAGAAGCAGATCCGCCACTCTGTCTACGGCGCGTTCAAACGCGCGCGCTTCAACTTCTTTATAACGTTCGTCTTTAACGAGGCGAATGGCCACTTCCACCAAGTCGCGGATCATACTCTCGACGTCTCTGCCGACATACCCGACTTCGGTATACTTGGTAGCCTCCACTTTGAGAAAGGGCGCTTTGACCAATTTTGCAAGTCTGCGGGCGATTTCCGTTTTTCCGACGCCTGTCGGTCCTTTCATAATAATATTCTTCGGAGTTATCTCATCGCGATCGGCGGGCGAAAGTTTGCTGCGACGGTACCTGTTGCGCAGAGCTATCGCAACCGCTTTCTTGGCATTGAATTGACCGACTATATAACGATCGAGTTCATTTACGATTTGTTTGGGTGTCATATTACGCCTCCTCTACGGTGATGTGACCGTTGGTAAATACGCATATCTCGCTTGCGATCTCCAACGCTTTCTGCGCGATCTCTTTTGCGGAAAGATCGGTATTGCGCACAAGTGCCTTTGCCGCCGCAAGCGCGTAATTGCCGCCGCTGCCTATCGCGCATACTCCGTCATCAGGTTCGATCACGTCGCCCGACCCGGAAAGAAGATAAATGTTTTCCTTATCGGCGACTATCATCATCGCTTCGAGTTTGCGCATAACGTTGTCTCTGCGCCACAACTGAGCCACCTCAACTGCCGAACGCAACAGATTGCCGCTGAACTTTTGAAGCATTTCTTCGAATTTCTCGGACAACGTAAACGCGTCTGCTACCGAACCGGCAAATCCCGTTACTATCTTGCCGTCGTAAATACGGCGTACCTTGACGGCATTGCCTTTCATAATCACGTTTTGTCCCTGCGTTACCTGTCCGTCGCCGGCAACGGCTATTTTACCGTCGCGTTTGACCGCACAAATAGTTGTTCCCTTTATTGTATCGGCAAAAACTTCTGACATAATGTTTCTCCTTATTGATTTACTGTTTTTTTTATTGATTCGATTGCCCTTTCGGCATATGCGATTTTTCGCTCGGACTTGTCTCGGATCTTTTCCCGCAACGGCGCAAGAATACCGAAACTGCTGTTCATAGGGTCGTAATCGCCGTAATCCGTGGAAACGTGTCTGCACAGCGCGCCCGTCAAAGTATCGTCGCCGAATTCGAGAGGTTGCATACCGCTGAATATCCTGAATGCCTGCACCGCCGCGACAAGTCCGCTTACGGCGGATTCCATATATCCTTCCACCCCTGTCAACTGCCCCGCAAAGAACAGTTTGGGATTCGTTCTGAGTTGAAAGTTTTCATTCAAGAATTTAGGCGCATCTATATATGTATTGCGGTGCATAACGCCGTAACGAACAAATTCGGCATTATGCAAGGCGGGGATCATCGAAAAAACACGCTTCTGCTCGCCGTATTTGAGATTGGTCTGAAAACCGACAAGATTATATCTTGTACCTTCCGCATTTTCCTTTCTCAACTGCAATACGGCGTACGGCTTTTCGTTCTTTCTTTCGTCGCGCAGCCCTACGGGTTTCAGCGGACCGAAACGCATTGTATCTTCTCCGCGTTTAGCCATAACCTCTATGGGCATACAGCCCTCAAACACGTTGTTTTCGAAATCCTTCAATTCCGCCGTTTCCGCGGCGATCAGGTTGCGGTAAAAGTCCATGTATTCCTGCCTGTTCATAGGACAGTTTACATAATCCGCATCGCCCTTGCCGTACCGACTTGCCGCAAACGCGCTGTCGTAATCTATGCTGTCTGCCGTCACTATCGGCGCTACCGCGTCGAAAAAATACAGAAACTTTTCTCCGAATATCTCGCGAAATGCAGGGATAAGTCCGTCATCCGTGAGCGGACCCGTGGCGACAATCACGAAATCGAAATCTTCTGCGTCGAGATCCGTTGCTACCGCGTTTATTCGACGAAAATTGTCAAAGCCGTTGAGGACATCCGTGACTTTTTGAGAAAAAGCATATCTGTCGACAGCCAAAGCGTTTCCGGCGGGGACGGCTGTTTCCTCGGCGACCCGAACTATCAGACTGTCAAGCAATCGCATTTCCGCTTTGAGCAGACCGCTCGACGTGTAGGGATCGTCGCTTTTGAAAGAGTTGGAACAAACAACTTCGCAAAGGGTATCGAGACGATGCGCGGGAGAGAATTTTAGCGGTTTCATCTCCACCAAAGTAACATCAACGCCTCTTTTCAAAAGCTGATAACATGCCTCGCACCCTGCGAAACCGCCGCCGATGACCTTAGCTCTCACTTACCTCACCGCCGTCGTAACCGCATTCCTTGTTGGAACAACGAATGAATTTCTTGCCGCGAAGCGTCTTGTATACCAAATGTGCGCCACAATCAGGGCAAAGCGTACCCGTAGGAATATCCCACGAGACAAAGTCGCAATTGGGATAACCCGTGCAGCCGTAGAAGGTTATACCGCGCTTGGACACGCGTTTTGTAACGTCTTTGCCGCATTTAGGGCACTTTGCTACCGTCTCGGTGATCGGCTTGGTATTACGACAATTGGGATAGTTGCTGCAAGCAAGATATTTGCCGTATTTGCCCTGTCTCTCCAACATCTTGCCGCCGCAGATCTCGCAAACGATATCCGTTTCCTTGACGGGTGCTTTCTCTTTCAGACTCTTGATATTGGAGCAAGCGGGATAGTTGCTGCAAGCAAGATATTTGCCGTATTTGCCTGTGCGAATAACCATCGGCGCACCGCATTTATCGCACATAACGTCGGACACTTCGTCCTGAACGGCAACTTTGTGAGAGCGCATAGCCGTTTCCACTTCTTTCTGCATCGGTTTGTAGAAGCTGTCCACCACTTTATACCAAGGCTCGCCGTTGTCCTCGATAGCGTCGAGACGATCTTCCATTTCGGCGGTAAATTGAACGTCTACCACTTCGCTGAAATATTTTTCGAGATACTCTGTAACTTGTATGCCGAGATTGCTCGGCATAAGCGCTTTTCCCTCTTTGACTACATATTCGCGCTTGTAAAGCGTCTGCATAATCGTCGCATAGGTACTCGGTCTGCCTATTCCCTTTTCCTCCATAGCCTTGATTATACTTGCCTCGGTATAACGCGCCGGCGGTTTGGTAAAGCGTTGTTCGGGATTCAACTTTACAAGCCTCAATTTGTCCCCGACCATCAGCTCCGGCAGGGCGGCGTTTTCTTCTTCGTCGTCCTTCTCCTTGGTTTTGGATTCTCCGTAGATGGCGAGATATCCGTCGAATATGGGCGTTCTGCCCGTTGCGGTCAATCCGCATGCTCCGCAAGATACGCCTACCGACACGCTGTTGTATGTCGCGGGCGCTGCCTGACTTGCCAAAAAGCGTTCGTAAATAAGTTTATAAAGCAAATATTGATTACGTTGAACTTTGTCCTTTATCGATTCGGGAGTAAGTTCGAGGTTGATGGGACGAATTGCCTCGTGCGCGTCCTGGGCTTGTTTTTTCGTGGCGTAAAAATTGGGTTTTTCAGGGACATACTTATCACCGTATACAGTCTGTATGCGATCGCGCGCCGCGTACATTGCTTCGGTGGATACGCGGACGGAGTCGGTACGAATATAAGTTACAAGCGCAACATGTCCCATCCCCGCTATATCGAAGCCTTCGTACAGTTGCTGCGCCACCGACATAACCACATTGCTGGACATACGCAGCTTATTTACGGCGTCCTGCTGCATTGTGCTTGTCGTGAAAGGTGGTTGCGGACGGGATTGTGTTACCGATCTCTTGACGGAAGAAACGACGTAATCGTTGCCCCCGAGAATTTCCATCGCGGCGTCGCATTGTTCTTTATTTTTCAATTTTAACTTTTTACCGCCCATTTCGGTAAGCACAGCCTTGAACTGCGGCTTATTCTTGGGCTTTTCCAACAACGCCGAAACATGCCAGAATTCTTCCGGCTTAAATTTATTTATTTCTTTTTCCCTGTCTACGATGATACGGAGCGCGGCGGACTGCACTCTTCCCGCGGAGAGTTTATTGGTTATCTTCTTGCACAAAACGGGAGACAGCGTGTAACCCACCAATCTGTCCAGCACGCGACGCGCCTGTTGTGCCGCGACCAACCCCTTGTTGATGTAATCGGGATTGGCGATGGCATTGTTGACCGCTTTCTTGGATATCTCATTGAACATAATGCGATTTTTCTCATTGGGATCGAGATTCAATGCGCATTGCAAGTGATACGATATTGCTTCGCCTTCGCGGTCGGGGTCGGTTGCGAGATATACTTTCTCGGCTTGCGCCACTTCTCTTTTGAGGCGGTCGATGGTTTCTCGTTGTTCCGGCTTACGCGCTTCGAGAGAGGGTTTGTAATTATGCTGAAAATCTATCCCCATCTCTTTGTCGGGCAGATCCCATATATGCCCGCGGGACGCGTCTACTTTGTAATCCGGTCCGAGATATTTTCCTATTGTTTTAGCCTTTGCAGGTGATTCAACAATGACAAGTTTCATTAAATTCCTCCATAAAGTCGGTAGGTATTGCCTGCCAACTTAGCAATTATACTCCTTAATTCCAAATTTGCCAACAAAAAATTCAATTCGGCGGGAGATATCCCCGTGCGCATCACCAATTCGTCAAAAGTAAGTTGCCCTTCGGATAAAGCGTTGACAACGGCTTGCTCTTCGATACTCATCTGGTATCCTTGGCTTACCGACTCTGCGCGATCGTATCCGTAAAAGTCTATTATGTCACGAGGACTCGTAACGCACGCGCTCTGAATACTCTTGATAAGATGGTTGCTGCCCTTGTACCCCGCGTCGTAAATCTCGCCGGGGACGACGAATATATCCTTACCCTGTTCGAGCGCCAGATCCACGGTAGAATTGGTCCCGCTCTTCAACGGCGCCTGACATACCAACACGCCCCTGCTCAGTCCCGAAACGATGCGATTGCGATAGGGAAAGTGATAAGCCAACGGCGTCGCGTTCAATCCGTATTCGGAGACAAGCAAACCGCCGTTTTGCACTATCCGTTCTGCCAAGCCGCTGTTGGCCGCGGGATAAATGTTGAGCAAACCGCCGCCCAATACGGCGATGGTCTTGCCGTGTTCTTCGAGCGTAGTCTCGTGAGCGATGGTATCCACCCCGTAAGCGAGACCGCTCACAATGGTGAAATAATCGCAAAGAATAGCCGTAAAGTCCTTGGTTACCCGTCTGCCGTAATAGGACGCCTTGCGAGTGCCTATCACCGCAAGGCAATCCGAAGCGAGCAAACCGACGTCGCCCTGACAAAACAACGCGTAAGGCTTGTCCTCTATATCGCGCAAAGTTTCGGGATAATCGGGCGAGAACCAGGTTACGGCAATTACGTTTTGCGCGGACAGTTTTTCCGCCAGACTGTCGTACTCGGCTTTTTTCAATCCCGCGGCAATTGCGGGATAAATATTTCCGAGCAGTTTCTCTGCCTCTCCGTTTCTGCCGAAATTGGAGAGCAGGTCCTCGGCGCCGTCGAAACTGTCCCATATTTGGAAGAACTTGGAGGACGTTACGCCCTTTTCTCCGAATAAGATACAAATTTTTTCTTCTAATGTGTACATTTATACTCTGTATTTTCTGTCCAACTGTCGGTATTGCAGCGATTCCGCAATGTGTTTGACGGTGATATTCTCCGAGCCGTCCAAATCGGCAATAGTACGCGCCACTTTGAGTATCCTGTTGTACGCGCGAGCCGTAAGATTGAGCTTTTTGAAGGATGCTTCCAACAAATCGGTACTTTGTTTATCCAACTTGCAGTATTTTTTTATATCGGCGGAGGTCATTTGCGCGTTGCAACGCCGTCCGTAGGGAGAAAGTCGCGCCAACTGTATATCCCGAGCCTTGTTGACCCTCTCGCGGACCGCCGACGACGGCTCGGCGAGGTTGTCCTCCTGCAACTCATCGTAAGTGACGTTGTCCACTTCTATATGTATATCGATCCTATCCAACAGCGGTCCCGACAGCTTATTGAGATATCTGTGTATCTGCGAGGCAGAACACTTACATTCCGCCGTTGCGCTGCCGTAATTGCCGCACGGACAGGGATTCATACTTGCTATCAGCATAAAGTCCGCCGGATAGGTTACGGATATGGCGTTACGCGCCACCGTTATCACCCCGTCCTCCAACGGTTGCCGAAGCGTTTCAAGCGTCTGACGGTTATATTCGGGCAATTCGTCAAGAAAAAGCACTCCGTTGTGCGCAAGACTTATCTCTCCCGGACGAGCCTTGTTGCCTCCGCCCGTCAGCGCCACCATTGTTGAGGAATGATGCGGCGTGCGGAAAGGTCTTTCGTAAATAAACCCGTCCAATTGTCCGGATACGCTGTGGATCTTTGCCACTTCCAACGCTTCTTCGAATGTAAGATTGGGCATAATCGACGGAACGGCGCGCGCAAGCATAGTTTTACCTGCGCCGGGCGGACCTATCATAATGATATTGTGCCCGCCGGCAACGGCTATTTCCATAGCGCGTTTGGCGGCATATTGTCCCTTGATATATTTGAAGTCATGATCGCTGTGATTTGTTTCCAAATCGTTCTTCCAACTGCGGATAGCCAACGGCTGCAACTCCGTCTGACACGTCAGAAACTCCACCGCCTGACGCAGCGTCTCAACCGTATAAATCGTCGCGCCCTCTATGAACGCGGCTTCGCCCGAATTTTCTTTGGGGATTACAAATGTCTTTTCGCCCTGCTGCACCGCAGTGATAAGCATCGGCAGCAAACCGTTGACCTTGCGCACTTCGCCGTTAAGAGACAATTCGCCCAATATTACGGGACGTTTGAGCGTGTCGTACGGGATCTGCTTGCTTGCGGCAAGCATTCCGACTGCTATGGGTAAATCGTACAAACTGCCCTCTTTCTTGACGTCGGCGGGCGCAAGATTGATGACGACTGCCGATACGGGATATTGATAACCGCTGTTCTTCATAGCGGAACGTACCCTTTCTTTGGATTCCTTGACGGCGGTATCCGCAAGTCCGACTATGTCGTATGACGGGATACCCGCGTGCATATCGATCTCCGCCTGCACGGGAAAGCCTTCCAATCCTTTCAGCCCAAAACTCTTTATCAAAGCCAACATAGATTTCTCCGTTGTAAAAACAAATCTATGTATAAGTATAGCGACGAAAGGAAAAATAAGCAAGAATTTATAGTAAATATTCTATAAATTATTCTATAAAATTCAATTAAAGCAATAAAAAAACAAAATGTTACAAGTTACGCCGAGCTGCGGCGGCGTGTTACATTGCGGCTTATCGCCCTGCGCAAATGCTATCCTTCGATATCGGGTTTGTTGATTTTCAATCGAATAAAGAGAAAATATAATGCAAAACAGTTTGCCGTAAGAATCGGATATGTACATATGAGCAATACAATGGCGGGCTTGCGTCCCAAATTCAATAACTTCGCAAAGAAAACCGCGTCGAAAATAACATACGGAAACCGCCTCGTAGAATAAGCGAACTCTCCGCTTAGTTTAAGACGATCATATGTGCCGACAGGACGGGCAGCGCCGCTTTGATATTGCCGATATGAGGGGACTTTCATATATGCGGCGAACGCAAAGGCAAAATACAATAATGCGTAACAATATCGGTGCCGGGATTGTGTATCGCACATAGACACTTGAACGAAACCATTTATTCGAGTAAACAAAAAAGCGACCGAAACAGGTCGCCGATTTGTTTGGAGTTATCTCGAAGATTTAACTTTTGCTGCCTTGCCCGTACGCTCACGCAGATAGTACAACTTGGCACGCTTCACATCGCCCTGACGAACGACTACGATACTCTCGATCTTGGGGCTGTGAACGGGGAAAGTTCTTTCCACGCCGATACCGCTGGAAACACGTCTGACGGTAAAGGTCTCGCGAAGTCCGCCGTGCTTACGAGCGATAACAGTACCTTCATATGCCTGGATTCTTTCCTTGTTACCTTCGATAACCTTGAAGTTTACGCGGACGGTATCCCCGACCTTGAAGTCGGTTACGTCTCTCAAAGATTCCGACTCGATTTGCTTAATGATGTCCATTTGACTTTTCCTCCAAATATATTTTTGTTAACTAAGCGTTCATACACTTCCAAAAGTCAGAGGACCGCCCGAAGTCACTTGTATATATTAACATAACGCAATAATTTTAGCAAGCGTTTAAGACCGATTTGTCATTAAAAAGCAAAATCTTTCCGATTTGTCAAAATTATGCTCGGATTTCAATGTAACCGCAATGTATATGCCTGTTATCACCACTTAAAAGGCTGATTTTTTCAGAAAAACCGTCTTGAAAGGCAATTTAATAATACTATGTCACAAATAGTATTATGTAATATGAGCAATTTTGGTATAGTGATGTGGCAAATTATGGTCTGAAAGCGTCGATTATATGATTTACCTGTCCGTCAAGGACCTCCACCACATCGAAACGAACGGCGCAGCCGGTCCGCTTGTTGACATACAGCCAATAAGAGGCGCATTGCACTATTGTTTGCTGTTTATAAGGATTTACCGCTTCGCACGGTTTGCCGAACTTGTCGTTCTTGCGCGCTTTTACCTCTGCAAAAACGATCGTCTTGCCGTCCAGAGCGACGATGTCTATCTCGCCGAAACGACAGGAAAAGTTTCTGTCGATGATCTTGTATTTATGTTTGGAAAGATATTCCGCGGCAATGTCTTCTCCGCGACGCCCCACGACTCTCGTATTCATAATTCAACGAAATGTCGGATAAACGTCCTGCGATGGATCGGACAGGGACCGTACTGTCGCAACAGCTTTATATGTTCGCTTGTACCGTAGCCCTTATGCTTGGCAAAGTTATATTGAGGATACTGTGCGCTCAACTCCGACATTATTCTGTCCCGAGTGACCTTGGCGACAATACTCGCCGCCGCAATGCTGTAACTGAGCGCGTCGCCGTGAACTATGGAAACAGTCGGCACCTTGGCGTCCAACTTTACCGCGTCTATCAAGACCGCGTCCGCCTCGGCAAGACCGTCGATACATTGCAACATACCTTGTTTTGTCGCGTTCAGTATATTGATCTTGTCAATAATCTCGTTGTCTATCACGGCGACCCGGACGTTGATTGCCTTTGACAAAATTATTTCATAAAGTTGCTCGCGTTTTTTTTCCGACAGTTTCTTGCTGTCGTCTACTCCGTCGATAACGTCGTCAAGCGGCATAATTACTCCCGCCACGACAACGGGACCCGCCAAGGGACCTCGCCCCGCCTCGTCTATACCGGCGATATACCGCGCGCCAGATTTCTGTTGCTCGCGTTCATATGCGAGCATATCCGTATTTGATTTCATAATTATTCAATCCGAATGTAAATATAACTCACCCGCCGTTGCCGCAGGCGAATCTGGGTAAAAATTCCAGCCCGCTGTTCAATCGGCGGGAAGATCAAACGTAATTCTTCCTAATTTGCCCTTTCGGAAATCGTCAAGTATTGCTTTTGCGCAGCGTTCCGCGTCGATATCGCCGCCGCGCAACAAAAATCCGCGCTTAACGGCTATTTCCTCAAAAATCTCCTCACAACTCTTATCATCGCAATTAATTCCGAAACGTTTTGCGATGCAATTCGGATACAAATCAATAAGTTGCGCTATAAGCAGGTTTGCCGCTTCGCACAGATCGACTACGTCGTCTTTTATACTGCCGATAAAGCACAAACGGCACGCGACATTCTCGTCGTCGAATTTCGGCCAAAGCGTCCCCGGTGTATCCAACAATTCCAATCCGGAAGCCAATCTGACCCACTGTTTGCCCTTTGTTACCCCGGGTTTATCCCCCGTGATGACTGCTTTTTTGCCCGAGAGACAATTTATTATCGTAGACTTGCCGCAATTAGGAACGCCTATTATCATAAATCGTATAGGACGAAATACGCCTTTTGCCTGATATTTAAGGCGCAATTCGGAAGTGACCTGTGCAAAAACAGCGGCAATTCTCCCCGCATCCGCCGAAGCGGTCGCCGTCACCTTCACATATGACAGCCCTTTTGCGGCAAAATGCTTGCACCACAGTTCGATTTTTTCGGGATCCGCAAGATCGCATTTATTGAGTATAAACACGCAGGGCTTCATTCCTATAACGCTGCGAAATTGAGGATTGAAACAGGACAAAGGAGCGCGTGCGTCCAATACATATCCTATTGCGTCAACAAGTTTGACATTTTCCTCCATCATACGGAGCGCCTTGGTCATATGCCCCGGAAACCATTGAATATTCATTTGTTCTCCAAAAGATCCGGACGATTTTTGCGGGTGATCTCCACCGATTGCTCATATCGCCATTTGTCCACCTTGGCGTGATCGCCGCTTACAAGCACTTCGGGGACGGGTATACCGCAAAATTCCTGCGGACGCGTGTATTGAGGGTATTCAAGCAGTTGCCCGGAAAAAGACTCGTCAACAGTCGACTCGCTGTTGCCCAACACGTCGGGGACGTATCTCAATACGCTGTCGATTACCGCCATAGCGGGGATTTCTCCGCCGGAAAGAACGTAATCGCCTATGGATACTTCCAGATCGATATCCATATCCAATACGCGTTGATCCACCCCTTCATAGTGACCGCAGAGAATAAGCAAATGGCGTTCGCGCGAGAGTTCCTGCACAAATCGTTGGTTGAGAACCTTGCCGCGCGGAGACATATATATCCTCTTGGCGGTATGATCCGGATCGACAGCGCAGATACAATCGTGTATGGGTTGAGGCATCATAACCATTCCGGCGCCGCCGCCGAAAGGAGCGTCGTCGCATTTCTTGTGACGGTCCTTGGAGTAATCTCTGATATTGTGGCAATGCAATTCGTAAAGCCCCTTTTCGCGCGCTCTCCCCGTAAGAGAGCTGTTGAGCGCGTCAAACATTTCCGGAAACAACGTCAATACGTCAATCCTCATACACAGCCACCTCTCCGAACCCGGTATCTTCTACCGTGACGGTTTTCCGTCGGATATCAACGGATACGCAATCTTTGAGAAAGGGAAACATAACGTTTTTTCCGTCGCTATCGCAGCACACAATGACGTCTGCGGCGCCGTATTGCAGCACATCGATTATATTACCGACGACCTTTCCGCTCGACAAGGAAACCGTACATCCGATCAGATCTTCGACAAAGTATCTGCCTTGCGGCAACGGTATGCTCTCTTTATCGACAAACACGCTCCAATTAACAAGCGCTTCCGCCGCGTTTCTGTCCGATACGGACGTCAACTTCAAATAGCAAAATTCACCGTCGCAACGTATGTGTTCCACGGTGTAAGAATTGGCGCCTATATACAGCTGTTTTACGGCTTTGAGCATTGCGGAATCGTCAAGGAAACACGCCAACTTGACTTCGCCCTTGATCCCCTGTGCCTTTATTACCCTGCCTGCTTCCAATCTCATAAAATACTGATTTTGCCACAAGCATACCTGTACTTGTGGCAAAACACTCAATCCTCAATCTCGATATTGTATCTCTTGCCGTCTTTTGAGCCGACAGCCTTCGCCAAGGTACGGATAGCCATGGCAATCTTGCCTTGCTTGCCGATGACCTTGCCGATATCGCTTTCCGCGACGTGAATAGTCAAAGTTTCCACTCCGTCCTTTTCTTCGGAAACGATATTAACCGCGCCCTTGTCCTCTACAAGTTGTTGTACAATGTAAGTTACAAGTTCCAACATCTGTCGCACCTCGGGTTACGCCTTGTGAGACTTCTTCGGTTCGAGAACGTTTTCGCGGACAAGCAACGTGCGGACGGTCTCTGTGGGTTGTACGCCGCACTCCACCCATTTCTTAGCTTTCTCAACGTCGAGATGCACCTCTTCATTGAGAGGATTGTATGTGCCGATAAGGTCCACATACTGTCCGTCGCGCGCCTTGTGACTGTCGATAACCACAACGCGATAGAAAGGATTTTTCTTGTCTCCCATTCTTGTCAATCTCATTTTTACTGCCATTTTTTGTTCCTCCAATGTATTAGTTTTTTTATTTTAATAAAGTTTTTGTCGTTTTATCAAAAGGGCAATCGCTTTGATTTTGTCATTTTTTTCATCATATCGCAAGTTTGTTCAAACTGTTTGATCAACCGATTTACGTCCTGTACCTGCATTCCGCAGCCTTTTGCAATGCGCTTTCTGCGAGAATAATTGAGTATCTTCGGATTGGAACGTTCTTCCTTTGTCATAGACTGTATGATCGCCTTATTGCGCTTGATCTGCGCCTCATCGACCTTCTTATCTCCGAGTTTAAGTCTGCTTGCGCCCGGGATCATACCCACGATATCGTTGAGATCGCCCATCTTTGCAACCTGCTCGAACTGTTCAAGATAATCATTGAGATCGAAACTCGATTCTTTGAGTTTCTTCGCCATCTTGATTGCCTGTTCTTCGTCTATTGCGGTCTGAGCTTTTTCGATAAGAGTAAGCACGTCGCCCATTCCCAATATGCGTGAAGCCATTCTGTCGGGATGGAAGGGTTCGATATCTTCCATTTTTTCTCCCGTACCGACAAACTTGATAGGCTTACCCGTAACGGCTTTTATAGAGAGAGTTGCTCCTCCGCGAGTGTCGCCGTCCAACTTGGTCATTATCACGCCCGTGATATCCAACTGTTCGTCAAATGTCTTGGCGACGTTAACGGCGTCCTGCCCCGTCATAGAATCCACTACCAAAAGCGTTTCGTAGACGTCAACAGCTTTCTTGATGGCTTTAAGTTCGTTCATCAATTCTTCATTGATGTGCAGTCTGCCCGCCGTATCTATAACGACCGTATCGTAACCGTTCTTCTCGGCATACGTAACCGCATTTTGCGCGATCTTGGTGGGATTGCTCTGCCCCATTTCGAAGAAGCCCGCCTTGGCTTTACCTGCAACTATTTCCAACTGCTTGATGGCTGCGGGACGGTAAATATCGTCGGCACAGAGCAGAACTCGTTTGCCCTGTTTCTGCAAATAAGCCGCCAACTTGCCGCACATTGTCGTTTTGCCCGCACCCTGTAATCCGCACATCATAATAACCGTAGGCAATTTGGGACTGACTCCGAGTTTGCTTTGTGTTGATCCGAGCAATTCGATAAGCTGTTCGTTTACGATCTTGATGACCTGCTGACCGGGGGTAAGACTTTTGAGTATTTCCTCACCGACGGCAAGTTCGGTTACTTTGTTGATAAAGTCTTTCGCCACCGTGAAGTTGACGTCCGCTTCCAGAAGAGCCACGCGAACTTCGCGCATCGCTTGCTTTATCTCCAATTCCGTCAGAGCGCCGCGATTGCGCAGCTTGGCAAAAACGTGATTTATCCTATCCGTAAGATTTGCAAATGCAGCCACTGTTTACTCCTTTGAGACGAAGCGTTTTGCCGCGTCGAATACCTTTTCTTTATTGCCCTCTTCCACCGCAACGGACAATTCGAGTTGCAACTTTGCAAGCGATAACGCTTCCTCGAACCGCACGAGAGACGCTTCACCCTTTACGATCGCGTCGCGAACTCCCTGCCGCGATATACCGACCTCATCGGCTATTTCGGCAAGCGAACAATCGCAATCGCAGTACATTGTAAGAGCGTCCCGTTGCTTATCGGTGAGCAGCTTGCCGTATACCGACAGCAACTGTGAGAGCCGTATCTTTGTCAGCGCCATACTCACCTCGCAGCAATTGTAAAGCTTTTTTACTTTACAATGTAATTTTATACCATAACAATCATATTGTCAACGATTTTACGCGCCTTTCATCATAAAATATAAAGTTTTAAGCGAAGACGTTGGTAAAAAAAATAATGTAAGTACCTTTTTCGAGATACACAGAAACAAGATAAAATAATAACTCGTTAAAAATACTACATCATAGATACTACATAATATCGGAATGCGCGTAAAAAAACAATATGACGAAAATGTCGGAAAGGACTGCTGCAAAGCGAAAAGCTTCGAAAGGTTCAGGAAAAGGCTGCTTGTATATGTGTAAAATAAACCCTCTATCTGCGACAGTACTGCCGCAGAGAGAGGGAGCAAAACGATTCAATTATATGTTGGAGAAATTACTTACACCCCAACATTTTACATAGAGCCTTATATATTGAAAATATACCTACACACCACCGACATTTGCAACATTGGGCATATGCACAAACATAGAGCCTTAAATGTTATGTCGGAGGGATCACGATTACTTACTCCGCTCCATATACCGATATAGAACCATATTTTCAGCGAATTATTTTATCCGAAAATAATTTTTCAAACTCTTCAATGGTCCCTTTTGTCAGTAAACTCTTTTGACAAATAAATTTAGGACATCTATATGCCGAGTAGAATTTAATATGATACCCTTCGCCGAAATCGATCACGGTCTCCACCTGATCCAATTTTCTGCTGAAACTGAATTCTGCGTTTTCGCTGACAAGCATATCTCCTTCAATATATACTCTTTGCGGGAGTATCAGGTGATAAGTACTTTTACCCGGCTTTGCAATTACGGATATAACAACAAAAATAACAGGAAACGCCAGCCCGATTAAATAAACCGTATCATAGATAACGGCGACCACCACTATGGCAATTGCCACCAAAACGGACACTATGCATGCCGCAATGAGACCGCGTTTTCTTTCTTGATTTAAAATGTAGTTCAATGTTTGCCCTGAAATTTGTCCCGAAAATTCTATCATCTTTTCCTCCTCGTGATTTTGTCTGCATTACGCCTCGGTGTAAGCAACACACCGAGCAAGGCAACCTGCAAACAAACCAACTTTCGATAAACGTCTCAGATTATTCCTTCAACATAACTTTCCGCGTCAAATTCCAACAGATCTTCAAGCCCCTCGCCTACTCCGACGAAATAGACGGGGATATCCATATCGTGCTTAATGGCAAGCACGACCCCGCCCTTTGCCGTGCCGTCGAGTTTGGTAAGGACTATTCCGTCGATATCTATCGCTTCGTTAAAAATATCCACTTGTTGAATTGCATTCTGCCCCGTTGTGGCGTCAAGGACGATAAGGTTTTTGCGATCGGCATCGGGAAATTCTCGATCTATTACTCTGTTGATCTTTTTCAGTTCTTCCATCAGATTCTTCTTGTTGTGCAGACGTCCCGCCGTATCCACAAGCACGACGTCCGTCCCTCTGCTCTTGGCGGATGAGATCGCATCAAACACCACCGCCGCGGGATCGCTGCCTTCTTCGTGCATTATTATACGCACCTTGGCTCGGTTTGCCCACACTTCGAGCTGTTCGCCTGCTGCCGCTCTGAATGTATCAGCCGCTGCGATCACGACAGACTTGCCTTGTTTCGTGAAGATATTGGCGAGCTTGCCTATCGTTGTCGTCTTGCCGACGCCGTTGACTCCCGACACCAAAATGACACATGGGGTGGAAAAAGTAAACTTTTCGTCGCCGAGAATATCCGTCAATACATTACGCAGATACCTGTTGGCTTGCTCGGGATCGGATACTCTGTCTTTGCCCATTCGGTCGCGCAATTCGTCGATAATATCGGTCGTCGTTTCTTCGCCGATATCGGCTGACAACAAAATATACTCCAATTCTTCATAAAAATCGTCGTCGAATATACCGCGTTTGAATAGTTGATTCAGCTTGAAACCGATTTTTTCCTTTGTTTTTTTCAGTCCGTCGATGATCTTTTTGAAAAATCCCATTGCACACCTCTACATAGCTTGTTTTATTGCATCCGTAAGTTTGACCGAAACGATCTTGGATACGCCCTTCTCTTCCATCGTAACGCCGTACAGCACGTCGGAGTGTTCCATCGTCGGCTTTTTGTGCGTGATAACGACAAACTGCGTGGATGAAGAGAATTTGCGCAAATATTTGGATATTCTCTCTGCATTTGCGTCGTCCAATGCCGCTTCTATCTCGTCCAATACGCAGAACGGCATGGGATTGAACTTCAATATAGAGAACAGTATCGCCGCCGCGGTCATAGTTCTCTCTCCGCCGGAAAGCAACGATATATTCTGCAATTTCTTTCCCGGGGGTTGCGCTTCTATCTCGATACCTTGATCGAGGGACGCCTTGGACGGATCTCTGTCGATATACAGACGAGCATTGCCGCCGTTAAACAACTCGCGGAATATAAGTTTGAAATTCTCGTTGATCTGATCCATTCCGTCGTTAAACCGAGTCTGAATGTCTCCTTCCAACTCCGTCAAAGCGTTTTTAAGGTCGGATTCCGCTTTCTTCAAGTCGTCCATCTGGGCGGACAATTCGTCGTAACGTCCCTGCTCCACATCCAATTCCTGAATAGCCGACACGTTGACATGTCCGAGCTTTTGCATTTCTTCTTTAAGCACGGATATACGTTCTTTGCCCGTGTCTTTATTGTAATTCTCGTCCTTGTATTGCATCGCGGCGGAATAGGTTATGCCGTATTCTTCCTGCACTCTCTGCTGCAAAGCAAGCAAGTCGTCATCTATTTTGTTAATTATGTATTCCTGCTTGTCTATGGTACCGTTCAACTCTGCGAGTTCGTTGCTCAGACGCATTCTCTCGTCGGTAAGCCTACCGAATTCCTCTTCCAATTGCGATTTGAGATTGTCCGATTGCTTTATTTGTTCAAGCAAACGCGCCATCTCTTCCTGCAAGTTGCTGTCAGTGACGTTTTCGTTCATAGTCGCGTACATACCGTCAATAGCAAGCCGCACCTGCGCGACGTATGTTTGTCGGGACTGTATTCCGTCCTGCAATGACGCGATAGACTCTACGTTCGTCTTAATGTCCTTTTCCGTGACCTCTATATTGGACGTCAGTACGGCAAGGCGATAACGTTTATCGGACAGACTTGTCGAAACGGTATCCTTTGCCGACATTTCCAATTGAGTGATCTCGCGAAGGTGATCGGATTTTTCGCGCAGTTGCTTTTCGGCGGTTTCCAATTCTTTAACGCGCAGTTCCAACTTTTTCACGGCGATATCTATCTGATCCTGACGGGCGACGATTTTCTCCTTCTCGCTCGACAAGCGCAATACGTTCTTTTTGTCGGAATTGCTCAATGTGTTGGAAGTCTCTATCTTTTCCTTTGCGGTGGCTATATCGACTTTCAACGAGTTTAGCGTATCGTTTAATTTGTTGGCGTCGGCACGAAGCTCTTCGAGTTGAGCGTCCGATTGGGTTTTCTCCGCCTCTGTCTTTTGCAGTTCTTTGAGCAATGTTGCAAGTTTCTCGTTGCGTTCGGCAAGCTCCGTCTCATAAGAGAGTATGCTGTAACCGCTCTGCTTGCGGTTGCTGCCGCCTTCCAACGAACCGTCATTGGAGATGCGTTCGCCCGTAAGCGTAACCATACGGTGGGTATACCGATATTTTCTGCTGATAGCGACGGCGTTGTCAAACGTATCCGCCACCACTACGCCGCCGAGCAAGGATTCCATTACGTTGGAATAATGTTTGTCGTATTCGATCAGTTCGGACGCTACGCCCAGAACTCCCTTTTCTTTCAGCACTTCGGCGCGTTCTATCCCGTGCGGCTTCATAGAGCTGACGGGCAAGAACGTTGCCTTGCCGTAATCGTTTATTTTGAGGTAGTTTATCAGGTACTTTACGTCCTCTTCCGTTTCGGTAACGATATTTTGAAGTCTGCCGCCCAACGCCGCCTCGATCGCCGTTTGCAGCTTCGGTTCCACCTTAATGAGGTCTGCAACGGATCCCTTTATATGAGACGCAAGCTCTTTGTCTTTTTTCGCGTCCTGCATAAGATATTGTATCGTAGGTTGGTATCCTCGATAATTGGCGGCAAAGTCATTGAGCATATCTATGCTGCCCTTTTCTCCGGAATATGCCTGTTGACGTTTGGTAAGTTCTTTGTTGAGGTTGAATTGTTGGTATTCCAATTCCTTTATTTGCTGCTTTACACGGCGCAACGATGCGTCCACCTCGTCCCTGTCTTTGCGAAGTTTATCGTAACGCCCCAAAAGATCCCCCTCTTCGCCGGCGGATTCCTGCAATTTTTGGGTAAGCTCTTCTTCGCTGCGAGCGACCTGTTCGAGACGCTCCTGCAAAGTTTTCTTCTCCGTCTGCAAGGCGACCAATTTGTTGTTGGCTTCTGCCACGGCGTGTATCGCCTCGTCCAACTTGACTCGCAGCGATTCCGCCCGTTCGTTTATTTCGTCGACGCGTCTGCCGACATCAGCAAACTGTTCGTTTGTGTCGCCGATTTCCTTTTCAAGAGAAGTTTTTTCCTCATTTCTCCTTACAAGCAACGAAGACAGTTCCTCGTTGACCTGCGTAAGGCGCTCGATTTCCTGTTTGTCGGATTCAATCAGTTCCTCGTTGGACTGAATATCTCGTTTGCAACCGTTTATTCTTTCCTGAATTATATCTTTTTCGCCGGCGTTTTTCTGCACTTCGACTGCCAATTTAACTTGCTTATCCCTGAGCGCGGCTATTTCGGCGTCTATATTGTTACGACGGTGAAACGTTTCGTCGTGCTTTTCGTTGATTTCTGCAAACTGCGCTTCTCTCAGATTGTACTGTTCTTTGAGGCCTTGCAGCATTTTTTTGCCCTCTTCCTTCTCCAAGCTGGCATTATCGTAGCCGTAAATGTATGCGTTGATCTCCAACAGCCGTAGTTCGTCGTAAATTTCTATATATTTCTTGGCGAGAGTGGACTGTCTCTTTAACTCCGGAAGGTGCCTCTTCATCTCCTCCATAAGAATGGCGATCTGTTGCATATTGGTACGAGTCTTTTCCAATTTGCGCTCGGTATCCACTTTTTGCACGCGGAAAGTAGATACGCCCAATGCCTCTTCGAATATGGCGCGCCTGTCCTCGGGACGGGCGTTCAATATGGCGTCCATTCTGCCCTGACCGACGATGGAATAACCGTCTTTGCCGAGACCGACTCCGCGAAGCAGTTGCAGAATATCTCTCAAACGCACGACGTTGCGATTGAGCAAGTATTCGCTTTCGTTGTTACGGTACAACTTACGGCTTATTATTATCTCATCCATCGGTATGTCGAAAATGCGTGTCGTATTGTCAAAAAACAACGACACCTCGCAATAGCTCATGGACTTACGCGTATCCGTACCGTTAAAAATCAAATCCTGCATTTGCTTTCCGCGCAAATTTTTGGTACTCTGTTCGCCCAAAACCCAACGGATGGCGTCGGATATATTGCTCTTTCCGCAGCCGTTGGGACCGACTATACCCGTAATGGGTTGATCGAATTTGAGTTCAACCTTATCGGCAAAACTTTTGAAACCGTACATTTCCACTTTTTTCAAATAAAGCACTATCTAATTCTCCATTCAGTTACTAATTTGTTTGCAGCCGCCTGCTCCGCCGCTTTTTTGCTCGGTCCGATACCTTCCGCCTCTTTCTTGCCGTTTATGTATATCTCGTATCGAAAGGTGGGTTTGTTATCGGGACCGTCTCTGTCAACAAAAACATAATTCAAAGACATTTTGTTTTTCTGACAGTATTCTTGAAGCAGAGTTTTGTCGTCTTTGATCAAAAAGATATCCGCACTTTGCAAGCGATCCTTCATCGTCCTAAGGAAAAACCGTCTCGCCGACTTAATGCCTCCGTCCAGATATATCGCACAGAGTACCGCCTCAAACAGATTTGCCGCCGTCTTGTGCGAAAGTTCTACGTTAAGAGTCTGCAAATATCCGATCAATCCCAACTTGTCCACTATCGGATACAATCCGTCGGCGGATACAAGCCTGGCTCTCATCGCGGACAATTCACCTTCGTTACGGTTAGGAAATCGGTTATAAAGATATTCGGAAGAAAGATATTCCAATATCGCGTCGCCGAAAAATTCCATTCTTTCGTTGTCGGGGATATTCTCGACATTGGCAAACGAAGAATGAGTAAAAGCTTGTTCCAAAAGACGCTTGTTACCGAAAACATATTGCAGTCGAACTTCTATTTCATTCAGTGTTTGTCCATTCATATTTTCGCTCCGAGAGCACAGTTATTTATAATTATAACTCATAAGTATTATTTTTGCAATGAAATATATGTAAAAAGAGGATTTGTTTCACGAAATATATCATTATTATCCGACTGTTTCACACAACAAAAAGCCACCGACATTGCCGATGGCTCAGGTTAGATAAAAAAGCCTGCTTATTATTTCTTATCCGTGGAAACTTCCGCCACTTGCTTACCGTCGTAGTAACCGCAGTTTTCGCAAACCTTGTGGGCAACCTTCAACTCGTGGCATTGAGGACATTCCACCAAAGAAGCCGAGCTTGCCGTCCAATTGGCTGCTCTTGTATGCTTTCTTTGTTTAGATGTTTTTCTCTTGGGTACTGCCATAGTAATGCACCTCCGTTAGAATTTTAAATTTTTAAGCGCGGCAAAAACATTTTCACGGTCGGTATCGCAATCGCACTGCCGCTCATTGAGATCGACGCCGCACTTCGGACACAAACCTTTGCAATCGGGTTTACACAAAAAACTCATCGGCAACGAAACAACTATTTCATCGCACACCGCCTTGGTAGCGTCCAATCTGCTGCCGGAGTAGACGTAACCGTCCTCGTCCGGAGCGCTGTCTTTGTAAAAGGTCTGATTGAACGGCAACTCGACGGAGCGAACAGTTTCTTTAAGACATCTGTCGCAGAAGCCTTTTATGAGACAGACGATCGTCCCTTCCGCTTGCACGTTCGGCTTGACGAACGTAACGTTCAGTCGCACCTCCGTCTTGGCAAGCGACGCATTGGGATAGGGCAACAACCCGTCGTCCAAATCGCATACGCAGCTATATTCGATCGGCTCGCCGACTTGCGCGAAATTATCCGTCAAATCAATAATAACCTTGTCAGACACAATCATTATTATACAAAACGGTTATTGTTTTGTCAACGATTTACGCCAACTTTGCCTCACGCATTGTTTCGCGAGCGATGACGAGTTCTTCGTTTGTCGGGATAACCAGGATCTTGACCTTGGAGTCGTCGGACTGTATCTCGGCAATCGTTCCCCTCGGGCAATGAGTATTTTTGTACGGATCCACTTTGACGCCGAGATAATCCATATCTTTGAGCGCCGCAGCGCGGACCTTGTCGTCGTTTTCTCCTATTCCCGCCGTAAACACTATTACGTCCACGCCGTCGAGAGCCGCGGCATACGCGCCTATATACTTTTTCGTGCCGTAAGCAAACATATCCAACGCCAAACGCGCGCGATCGTTGCCCGCTTCGGACGCCGCAGTCAGATCTCTGAAATCGCTCGACACGCCCGATACGCCGAGCATACCGCATTTTTTGTTGAGATAGGTAAGCGTTTCGGAGACGTCCATTCCCTCCTTCTTGGCAATGTATTCCGCCGCGGCAAAGTCGATATCACCGCTTCTCGTTCCCATCGGGACGCCCGCAAGAGGGGTAAATCCCATAGAGGTATCTATACACTTGCCGCCCTTTACCGCGGTTATCGAAGAGCCGTTGCCCAGATGGCATGTAATGATGCGGAGGTCTTCGATATTTTTGCCGAGGTACTTCGCCGCTTCTTCCGCTACGAATTTGTGACTTGTACCGTGCGCTCCGTAACGACGGATCTTGTATTTCTCATAGTGAGCGTAATCCACGGCATACATATAGGCGTAATCGGGCATGGTAAAGTGAAATCCCGTATCGAATACCAAAACCATCGGCGTATCGGGCATCTGCGCAAGACAAGCCTTTACCCCTACTATCGCCGCGGGATTGTGCAAAGGAGCAAGATCCTTGATCTCTTCCATAAGCTCCATTGCCTCAGGCGTTACGAGAGTCGGCTTTTTGAATGCTTCTCCCGAAGCGACTACGCGGTGCCCCACGCCGTCTATTTCTTTCATAGACGAAATGACGCCCGCTTCGCGGTCGGTCAGCTTGTCGAGAACAAGTTTTACGGCGACCTTATGGTCCGGCATATCAATCTGTTGTTCGAAGGTTTGTCCGTGCGCCTTGTAAACGAAGTTGGAATTGGCTATGCCTATACGTTCGCAAAGTCCTTTTGCAAGGACGCTTTCCGTTTCCATATCGATAAGTTGATATTTGAGCGAGGAACTACCCGAGTTGATAACGAGAATTTTCATCTGACCGCCTCCTTAAAATTGGGTTTGCAACGCGGTAATAGCCACCGCGGCAACGATATCTTCGGATTTGCATCCGCGGGACAGATCGTTCAAAGGCTTTGCAAAACCTTGGCAGATGGGACCGACCGCCATAAATCCGCCCAATCGCTCGGCAATCTTGTAACCTATATTGCCCGCTTGAAGATCGGGGAAAATAAACACGTTGGCGTGACCCGCAACGGGGCTGCCCTTTGCCTTCATTTCTCCTACGGAAGGCACTATCGCCGCGTCGAACTGCAACTCTCCGTCCAATTTGAGATCGGGAGCCTTTTCCTTGGCGATGCGAGTGGCTTCCTGAACCAACGTTACGTTGTCGTGCTTGGCGCTGCCCTTCGACGAGAAGGAAAGCATTGCGACTTTCGGGTCGATACCTGCGATATTTTTGGCGGACTGAGCCGTGGATATCGCGCAATCGGCAAGTCCTTCTGCCGTGTAAACGGGATTGAGTCCGCAATCGGCAAAAACCACCAGACCGTCGGGACAATATTGATTGCCCTGCGGCGGACAAATCATAAGATTAAAGCTGGAAACAGCCGAGACACCCGGCGCAGTCTTGATTATTTGCAATCCGGGGCGAAGCGTATTGGCGGTCGAATGGCATGCGCCCGATACAAGACCGTCAACGTCGCCGAATTTAAGCATCATCGCGCCGAAATAGGTTCCGTCCTTCAACAGTTCCGTCGCCTGCTCGTGGGTCATTCCCTTAGAAGCGCGCAGTTCTACGAGTTTATCTCTGTAAGACGGAAGTCTGCTGTCCGTCAACTGATCGACGATCTGTATGCCCGTAAGATCCGCTTGCGGGTTGGCGGCTCTGATAGACGCCTCGTCGCCGAGAAGAACGATCTTTGCAATACCCTCTTCCGTCGCCATCTGCGCCGCTCTTACCACACGGCTGTCCTCGCCTTCGCAAAGGACTATCGTTTTGTGCAATTTTGCGGCTTTACTTTTGATTTGTTCCAATACGCTCATAACTATCTCCTTTTGAAACGCTTTATTTATTGCGGAAATCGTTGTATAATTATTGAAAAAACAACGATATCCGCCAAAGACGAATAAATTATATCATATCAAAAGTCGATTGTAAACAAAAACGAAATCAACATTGAGGGACAAAATGAAATTAGCTGCTATTATCTGCGAGTTTAATCCGTTGCACACGGGACACAAAAGACTGATAGACTATGCCCGCTCCGTGGCGGATAAAGTAGTATGTATTATGAGCGGCAACTTTACGCAGCGCGGACTTCCCGCTTGCGCGGATAAATATGCGCGAGCGCGTCATGCAATACTTGCGGGCGCAGATCTCGTCGTGGAATTGCCCGTAGCATTTGCAACGGCTTCGGCGGAGAACTTTGCTTTCGGCGGCATTGCCGCAGTCAAACGACTCGGCGCCGATTGTCTTGTATTCGGCAGCGAATGCGGAGAGATCGAACCATTGCTCAACTGCGCCGCAATGCTTGAAAACGCCGAAACTCAACATAAGATAAGAGAACAAATCGCACGCGGACTGAATTACCCCGCGGCAGTCGCCAAAGCAACGGGTTTGACGGAATTGGACAAACCCAATAACACCCTTGCCGTCGAATATATCCGAGCCTTGCAGAAACACTCTCTCCACGACGTCACGCCCCTCACGATACGACGCGAGGATAATTACAACGGCAGCGCCCCCGTGGAATTTGCATCCTCGGCGCTTCTTCGCAACGATATAAGCCTACGGGAAAAATATTCGTTTGAATATGTCGCGAAAGATATCGACGACGCAGTATCGGAAAGATACCTCTCCTTCGCCCCCATCGCTTTGTCCGTAGCCACCGCCGAAAGCCTGCGCAATACGGAAGGGGTCACCGAGGGATTGGAGAACAGAATTTTTGCCGCAGATAAAACGAAAGGATACGAGTATATGATGGAACAAATAAAGACCAAACGCTATACTCGTCTCAAATTGCAACGGATAATATTGAATTGGATATTGGGAATAACAAAAGAGGACGTTTGCAGATATAAATCGGAATTTCAGTCCGTCAAAGCGCTTGCCGTAAGACAAAGCGCGACAGCGCTTCTCGCCAATACCGACAGTAAAACGGATGAGTTGACCCGCCGCGCGGACGAGTTATACGGTGCGCTTGCGCAACGCAAATTACCCTCCGCATTATGCGTTATCAAAGAATAAATCTCCCCTCTATCCATATCAAAAAAAATGCGCTTTTTCTCGGTAAATCCGTGAAAAAGCTTTTTTAATCCAAAATACCCGATTTCACACTGTTTTGACGATCTTTTGCCAAGCAAAATCGATGTTTTCGATATACTATTTTAGACATAGTACTATGTATTTCAACAAATCAGAGCATAATGAACCCTTTTGATGACGACGGTAGACACAAATGCTCGTCAAAACTTTAACATACGCAGAACCGAAATTAAATATATTATCTCGTGAAATATATTCGCGCGACAATTACACTGCTTATTGCGGCAATCATAGGCGTCTTCATATCCGCGCCGAGCAAATATATGCAAAGTTTCTTCGACGGGTTGACGGTATGGGCGTACAACGTGCTGCCCGCACTGTTTCCGTTTACGGTGCTGACGACGATTGCGTTGAAATTAAAACCGAAAATTAAGTTTTCCGTCACGGAGAAATTGTTCGGGATAGCCTGCGACGACATATGGATAATGAGCTTGTTATGCGGATATCCGATCGGCGCAAAGTGTATCGCCGACAGTAATGCCGATAAAGCAATTGCAACAAGAGCTTGCTCTTTCTGCTCTACGGCAGGACCGATATTCATAATAGCCACCGTCGGCGCAAAACTGTTGCAAAACGCTTCCGCCACCGCCGTTATCGTTACGGCGCATTTGGCTTCTTCGATATTAAACGGCTTCCTTTACCGTTCAAAAAACGCTTCGCAACTATTACCGCAAAGCAAAGATTTTTCGGCGGGTGACTTGGGAAATACCGTGACGAATTCCGCGCTGTCGATAATATCCGTCGGCGGACTTATCGCGCTCTTCTATATGTTGGCAGATATGCTGAAAAGTTTTCTTCCGACTCATCTTTCAAACAGCGTCGCGGTCGCCTTTGCAATAGGAATTTTCGAAATGACGAACGGAGTTTTTGCGATATGCAAGCTCGTCGACGTAGCCACGGCAACGATTTTGTGCAGCGGCATTCTGGCATTGGGAGGAATATGCGTATTTTTTCAATGCTATGCCTTTCTCGGACAAAAGAACGTCAAACCGTTTGACATTATAAAAATGAAGCTTACGCAATCGGCTATCGCGACGATCGTAAGCTTCACATTGGTTAAAATTTTTTTGTAATAAAAAACGTACGGCAGTCAATCAATCGATTTCGCGCCGAAACGATCATTCAGATATTGAAGCAATCGTTCGGTCGATTCGATGTCGAGACAGTCATCAGTCTGAGAGGTTCCGTAAGACGAGGACAGCCCGCCCGCATTTAAGTAGCTTTCTATCATTACTCCGTCCGCGCCGCCTTCCAATGCAATGCGTGCATTAAGAGCCTGACGCTCTGCACGCTTGCAACTGTTGGCGTGATTCAAGTCCGCCATAACAAAATCGTTCAAATATAGCGAGCGCAATGCGTCTTTTGCCTTGGCAACGTCTGCCGAAGAAATATTAGAAGTATACTCCCCGTTATTGTAACCCCCTCGCAGTACGATATGAGCATATTTGCACCCGTCGGTGGCGACTTGTTTGCCGCCATACGGAAAAACGCACGGTCTGCTTACTGCATAAACCGAGTCGACTGCCTTGTCCACACTGCCGTCCGTCGCGTTCTTGACTCCGCAGCAAACATCCAATCCCGATGCAATATCCCGATGCAGAGTATCCTCGGAACTTCTTGCGCCTACAAACCAATAGCTTACAAGATCGTCGAAATACTCGTACAGTTGCGGATACAGCAACTCGTCCGCAACGGGCAGTCCCTCTCGCAGACAATCCAGCATCATACGGCGGCAACGGCATATTCCGTCGTCGATGTCTATTTTTTCATCGGTGGCAAGATGAAATGCGGCTCCTTTGTATCCCGCTCCGTTGGAATGCGGTTTGGACGTATATATCCTCGCCACGACCATAAGATCGGAAGAATCATCCGAGACCTTCTTCAAACGCCGCAGATAATCAGACATTGCCTCGGGATCGTCAGCCGAACACGGTCCGCACACAACCACAAACTTTTTGCGCGACGTGAAATTCTTCTTCAAAGCGTCGTCAAAAAAACGTTTGCGCAAGGCGAGTTCCGACGTCAACGGCAACAATTTTTTGTATTCGCAGGGCGATTTCAATGTTTTTTGTTCCGAAAACATATCTATTTATCCAAGTATTTTTTTATATCGCACAGGCAGCACTGCGGCACGTATTGCGAATAGTCTCTATTAAGACTTGCCAACTCTCTCACAAGAGAGCTTGATATATGTCTGTATTCCTTATCGCCCACAACAAATACCGTTTCTCCGTCCCAATAACCCCTGTTTATATCGCAGAGATCGATGACGGATTGAAGGTCCAAGGCGTTTCGTATGGACTTGATCATAACGGTCGCGCCTGTTTCTTTGCAAAAATCCGTCATCATACCGCCGTATGCAACCGCCTCGGCATTGGATATATGCAAAATTGCCTTACGCACCGTTTCCAAACGCGCGTCGAGGGGGATTGCATAATTTTTGTCAAAGTTGACGCCGACGACCACATACAGCTTGTCCACAAGCCGAGCCGCCTTTTCTATGGCGTTTACGTGTCCGTTTGTGATCGGGCAGAAAGATCCCGCAAATACTCCTATACGCATTGTTAGCTCCTTTTGTAAAAACAGAATTCGACCGTGCCGATTTTGCGGCGATCGTAGCAGACAAGGTCTCCCGCTTGTTCCGGGAGAAAATCGTTCGCCGCGTGTTCGCACACCACGACTCCGCGCTCCGACAAGAGGTTCTTGTCGCTTATTATACCGAGAACTTCGTCGTAATAATTCGATTTGTAGGGAGGGTCTACGAAAAAAATATCGGCTTGACAACCAAGACGGTTAAGACAATCGCGAAAGTCTCCGAATACAATTTGCGGTTCGACTCCTATCTTATCGAAATTGCTCCGTATCGCCGCCAACGCGTCCCTGCTGTTGTCGCATAATATTGCGCGCGCGGCGCCTCTGCTCAGACTTTCTATCGCCAACTGCCCCGAGCCGGCGAAAAGGTCCACGACCGTCGCGCCGTTCAGCCTCGGGTTGAGGATATTGAACAAAGTTTCCTTCATTCTGTCCAAAGTCGGACGCGCCTCGTCACGCGGAGCGACAAGTTTTCTGCCCTTGTATTTTCCCGTAATTACTCTCATCGAATATATTTTACAACATTATTGCAAATTACACAACAATTCGTAAATAATTACCTCATCGTTTGCTATATTCACGTCCTTGTCAAGCACTGTCGCGATATCCTCCACGTTGACGTTCGTATCGCCTGCGTCCACCAATGTCATTGCCATACATATTGCGACTATCGGCAATAAAACGCCGTTGATTTTTACAAAAGAACCGACAAGAGAGCGCGCAAGACCGTTAGCGTAGCCGATATTCAACACCGCGATCACCGTATCCCTCGGCGCGACATATTTTGCGCCGTATCCGACAACGTCACCCGCAGTAATTTTTCTGACGGCTATCACTTGCGCAAAAACCGACTTTACGGGCAGAAGCTCCTCCGAACCGTAACCGAACAAACCCAATCCTACTCGCACCATATCAAGATGATATTCGGACGACAGCAACGCGGCGGCGGTATTCGCTATATGACAGGTCGCGTTCGGAAAATATTTTTTCAAGAAACCAACGCACTTTTCAAAATAACCCAATTGTTTATCACAGTCTGCAACGCTGTCACCATAAAAATGAGAAAAAATTCCCTCGACGGCAATGTTATCGTCCAAGTTGTTTGCCAGGTCCGCCAATTGTTCATACCGAAATCCCAATCGAGACATTCCGCTGTCTATTTTCAAATGTACGCGCGCTTTTATGCCGATTTTTGCGGCGGCACAACGGACTGTATCCAACGTATCGAAGCTATCTGCCGTGAGAATAAATCCTTTCTTTACGGCGCGCAATGAGTTACATTCGTTTTGCGGAAGCAAAATGATAATATCTTTTCTTAGCGAATATATCGTTTCCGCTTCGTCCGTACTCCCCACCGCAAAACAGTCCGCCGTCGACACCAGATGAGAAGCCACCCTGTACAGACCGTGTCCGTAGGCGTTATTTTTAAGTACGGCACACAGCTTGACTTCGCCCAAAATTTTCTTGAAATAAAGCGCATTTTTGTTAAGCGCGTCATAGTCGATAAATTTCACCCACCGCTCCTTTCATATACATAATTGCAAAATTTCGTTCGGAATCTGCCAATATGTTTACATTGACGCAAATTTTTGCTATACTATAAATATGAGATTTCATTTTGTATCAACACTTACAATAAGAATTTTTCTCTGGATCATTGCCGCTTTAAGTTTGATCGGGTTGGTAGTAGGCATTCTTGCCTTCGCAGGCGTGCATATCGAGATAACGACGGCTCAATCCACCATTCTTGTGAGCATGTGTTCGTTGACGCTGCTTGTGTCGTTACTCTTCGGCACCATTCATTACAAAGTGGACGACGCTTACCTGCATCTCAATATCGCATTTGTAGATATGCTGAGCAACAGGATCAGACTTGACAAGATCCTCAACATAGTTATAGAGAACAATGTATTCTATATCAGCTATCTTTGGAAAGGTCCCGACCCAGTGATCGCTGCGATAATGATAAGTCCCAAGCGTTATGACGACTTTAAGACTTTGCTTATGTCGCGAAATCCCAATATAGTTTTTTACGAAGCAAACAATGAAAAATCTACTGATAGCAAGTAACAACAAACATAAGATCGAAGAAATAAAATTATCGCTGTCGCCGTTTTTCGACAATATCTCCACTTTGGACGACGAAGGGATAGTATGCGATCCCGATGAGACGGGCAAAGATTTTTACGAAAACGCACTGATAAAGGCGCGCTCCGTTGCAATGCTTACGGACAAACCCGTCCTCGCCGACGATACGGGACTATGCGTAGACGCGCTCAACGGGCGTCCGGGCGTTCATTCCGCACGATATGCCGTCCTTCACAACGGCGAAGCAAACAGACGCAAACTGCTTTCGGAAATGGAAGGCGTAACAGACCGAGCCGCGCATTTTGAAACTGTGGCAATCCTGCTCTACCCCGACGGCGAGATAGTCTGCGGCAAAGGTCGCGTAGACGGATATATCCTTACCGAGGAACGAGGCGACAACGGTTTCGGTTACGACAGTATCTTTTTCTCTACCGAATTGAACAAGACTTTCGGAGAAGCCTCCGCCGATGAAAAACTTACCGTAAGTCACCGAGGCAGAGCGCTCAACGATTTATTAAACAAAATATCACGACGTATGTGACCCGAACAAAAAATAATCTATAACAGCAAATCTCCTATGATAAAATTTTCATAGGAGTTTTTTTTGCAACGAACGCGAGATCCAACATATATTCTGCCTTATGTAGATCAAATTAAAAGATAATCGTCAGTCGAATCGAACTTTCCAACCGATTGAGGGGACAATATCAGAAAGTTTCTGATGTCACGCCCGCAAGTCCGCGAATAAACACGCAATGTCTAAGCAGTTAGCGCGCGGGAAAGTATTACATCAAATATCTTTCGCCACTACTTGCCCGATGCTCTACTATCGCCGACACCCGAATAAAGCATATCGCAAGTAGACGCATTGCATAGAAATATTTTTCAGATATAATTGCAAACGCTTGTGCTGCGCAATTGGCGCGCTGTCAGACAATATTGTACAATTTGCGCAAGTCGTCTATTTCGTATGTCGGCTTTGCCGTCGAGTTGTTGACAAGATGATTCGGATTGAACCAACAGGTGTCTATCCCTGCGTTTATGCCGCCGCGTATATCGCTTGTAAGGCTGTCGCCGATAATAAGAACTTTCGACTTGTCAATATCGCCGATATGTTCAAAGCAATAGTCAAAGTATTGTTTTTGCGGCTTGGGAAAGCCTACCTCTTCCGAGACAAATCGCCCAAGAAAGAATTGTTCGAGACCGCTGCCTTTCATACGGCTGTTTTGTATAGATACCACACCGTTGCTGACGACATACATTTTGTAAGCAGGCTGTAACCGTCTCAATACTTCCTCGGCATAAGGTACCGTGAAAAAACCTTTTTTCAGATATTCTTCGTACATATCCGACGTTTTGTCAACTTCGTCAAGCGGCAAGTTAAGTTCTTTGAAAGTATTGACAAATCGGTTGATAAGCACTTCCGGTTTGGTAAGTTTGCCCTGCTCAAAGAGTTGCCATTGGACGATATTGTTACGACGGTATACCGACAGGATATTTTCCGAAAAATCCCACCCCATATCGCGAAAAGTCCATTTCAAAGCCTGTTCTTCCGACTTGTCGAAATCCAACACGGTATTGTCCGCGTCAAATAGCAAAACCTCGTATTTCACTTATATTCCTCTCTGTTGTTTACTCAAAAATATGTATTTAACAGTCCGATAATCGGGCAATGGCATAACGCATATAGCGGCGATCACAAATTCAGTTCACAAACATATTCCTTTGCCGTTCCGCGCCCGTCACGATAGGTACGCGTGCCGACCGACGCAAGCGTCATGCCCAATTTGCACATAACGTTGTAGCTCGGAGCGTTTCGGGCGTCGCATTGGGCGATAATTTTCTCCGCGCCGATCGACTTGGCAAAATCTACCACTGCATGTGCCGCTTCCGTACAATAACCGTTGCCCTGATATGCCCTGTCCAATATCCAAGCGATATCGTATGTGTTATTTACTATGCGCGTCAAGCCTATCTCGCCTATGTGAATGCCGTCGAGACAAACGGCAAACTCGTAGCGGTCGGGCCTTTCTGTTGCCCACTGCGACTCTGATCCGACAAGAAATTCTGCGGTATCCTCTACCGTCTTGTTGGGCAAATAATACATATATTCGGTAACTTCTCTGTCGGCGGAATATCTATGAGTCGTTTCAAGATCCGATATTCGTATGGGTCGCAACAACAATCTTGCTGTTTTCAGTTCTATATACATATTTATTCAAAATTCAGCGGTATCGAATTTGGTCAATAGGAACAATTTACGACATACCGTTCATCGTTTACGACCTTTACTGCCTAAAACTTTCGCTGCCCCACCAATCGGGGATCAATTGTCTAAGTTGTATGGTTTTGCGGCTTACATAGTCGACGAGTATCTCTATTTCTCCGCTGTCGGGAGACAGCTGCATCATATATTCTCGACAAGCGCCGCAGGGATACCCGATGCTTCCATCCTCCATAACGGCAACTATTTTGTCAATTTCACACTCGCCGTTTGTTATCATATTGGCAATGGCGTTGCGTTCGGCGCACATTCCGAGCGTGCATGCCGTATCAATGCACACGCCCACATAGATATTGCCCGCCTTTGTAACGAGCGCCGCGGCAACTCCGCCCGCCTCGATGAAAGGTGAAATAACTCTTGAATTTTGTACCTGCCTTGCCGCTTCATATAACCTTTGCCAAATGTCTTTCATCTATGTTAGTCCTATGTGCGAAAATTTCACAATCTATTATTAAGCAAATCAAAACGCCGGGCAACGGAATAAACAAATTCTTGATTTTTAATCATATCTTGCAACTCTTTTTTTGATACCCATTTAGCATTTATCGCTTCGTCTTTGTCTAATACAATACTTCTAATGTCTAAATCTTTTTTTACAAGATACACGTCCATAAAGTATTTTCTGTGACGAAAAGTATGAATTAAAGTCAACTCATTCGCCGCTATTTCTACGCCTATCTCTTCCTTGACTTCGCGTATTGCTGCCTGCAATGTCGTTTCTCCCGCAAGTACACCGCCGCCCGAAAACTCCCATAAACCGCCTGCCTTCAAATTGGGATTGCGTTGTGTAACCAACATTTTTCCTTGGGAGTTCCGAAACCACACTTCGCAACAAATATAGTATTCCCCGTCTGCCAAGGTATCGCCTCGGCGTATTGTCCTGTTTTGAAACACTCTGTTTTCATCATAAATATCCCAATATTCTTTCATTTTGCTTGCTATCCTGTAAATACGACTCGACAAAGTAATGATTGTGATAAAAAAATTATAATACAATCAGTGTGTTTGCGCAAGCGCAATGCCACAAAAACTAACACACAAAATTATACTGTAAAACATTATTATTTGCAGATTTGACAAATAGCATTAATTCGCAAAGGAAGTTAAATGAAATTGCGCATAACCAAAACATATTGGATATTACTTTGATTATAGTATCTGTGAAAGCGCAAACATAAGTTTCTCTCAAAAGTCCATAAATATTTAATGAGAAGCAGCCAATAACATATGAGAGTACTCGGGAGACATAACTCGGTGCGTACCAATACTTTCAGCGCGTCCGAATTATCACGGTATAGCAAAAATGTTGCTGCAAAAAATAACATAACATTAAAATCATTTCTCTTTATGCCGATAATAATTTATAAAAATATTCCGCCCGACAACGATAGAACAAATTCGAGACTGCACGGCAATGTGTGCGGGAGACGGTTCGGATCTTACTAACGCTCTCCGCGGGTCCGAATCCCCCACAATACAGAAAAACGCTCGGACATCTCTGTCCGAGCATTGGAGCGGGAGACGGGATTCGGAGCCGAAGTCCACCGCAAGAAAACCACAATATATTGTGTTTTGTGGCGAATTTT
>CANQNJ010000013.1 GCA_947625185.1 uncultured Clostridia bacterium | reverse complement strand
GTGCCGGGACCGCAGTGCGTGCCTATGACGGGTCCTACCGTCTGACGTACTATCTTGGCGTCGGGACGGGCGTCGGAGATCATCTTTGCGAAAGCGTCGCCCTCTTCGGGGCAGTCCGCGTCCAGAACGTATACGCTGAACTCCGTACCCGTAAGCTCCTTGGCAACCTTGTCCGCCATTTCGCGGAGAGCCTTCTTCTTGCCGGTGATCTTCTCGAAAACTTTGAGGCTGCCCTTCTCGTCCAACGTAAGCACGGGTTTGAGGCTAAGCAGCGTTCCCGCAAAAGCGGCTATCCCCGACAACCGTCCGCCGCGTTTGAGGTGCATAAGGTCGTCCACCACGAAGTATACGGCGACTCTGTCGCGAAACGTCGTAAGTTTGTCTATTATCTCCTCGTCTGTCGCGCCGCCGTTCTTCAATTGGGCGGCATACTCCATTTGTATGCCCGCGCCGAGACTTATGGACTTGGTGTCGAATACGGTACACTTGCGCTCGGGGTACTTTTCCTTCAATTGCGCAAGAGCCGTATCGAGGTGATCGAACGTGCCGCTCATGGCGTGCGAGAAGCTGACGTAAAGGACGTCCTCTCCGCGAGCGAAATACGGCTCGATGATCCCTATGTATTCCTCCGGATTAAGCGCCATCGTCTTGGGTATTTCGCCGCCTCTGACGGCGTCGTAAAAGGCGCGGAAATCGGTGTTCTTGCCGAGGTCGTAGTAATAGATATTGCCGCCGTAACTGTACGGCATGGCTATCGAATACAGCCCCAATTCCTCTGCGCGCGTATACCACAGTTCTCCGTCGGCGTCGCAAATAAGTACGCTCATATTTTTTTCCTCCCGTATATTCTATTGTTGCGCGGCGGTCGATACGTCGTTCGCTTTGTTTATTGTACTACAATTTTTTCACAAAAACAATACGTTTCCGCCGCAAAGTTATGTAAAAACAAGTGATCCCGCGCAACGGCGTCAGGTCGCGGCGGTTATTTTGCCCCTTCATCGGTTCCTTCAACGTAGTCCGACGCGGCGATGTCACGGTCGGCGTTGTCGTTAGCCGAAGCGGCAGCTTGCGCGGCTTCTTTCCGAGCGAGGGCGTTGGTATCCACCTTGCCGCGAAAAACGACAAACTGCTGCCACATAAATTCCAACACAAAGTTGATTATCATAACCGTGCCCTGCGCTATGACGAACCCCCAGAATCCGATATCGGCGAGTTTGCCCTCCACCGCCGCTATGTACCAGGTCTGAAACGGATAAAACGGCACATAGAACAGAAACGCCAACAGCATTGCGACGGGTACGTTGTTTGCCGCCTTGAAAGTAAACTTGCGATTGAACGTGAAGTTCCAGATGACGGACAGCGCCAACCCCACCGTCTCGGCGATGAAAGAACTGACCGCGATCTCGTTGATGAACACCATTGTGCGGCTTTCATCCATAAAAGTACCCAGAATGGCTTTCAACGCGAGAGAACTTACTATCTGTATTACGCCGGCGGATATTGCAAAAAGCGTATATTTTACCGCCCGCAACAACTCCTTTTTGTCAAACTTCATACGGCGCCTCAACCCAGATCGGCGATAGACGCGTCGAGACGGCGAAGCGTCTCTTGACGTCCGAGCAATTCGGCGATCTCACTTGCGCCGCCGGGTGTCGCGGCAAGTCCCGTCAACGCCACGCGCGCGGGCCACAGCACCTTGCCGTTCTTGACGCCGAGTTCCGACGCAAGTTCCACAAGCGCGCCGTACAGATGTTCGTTGTCCCATTGCGCAGTCTCGGCAAACTTTTTTCTCACCTGCGGCAATACTTCGCGCGCGGTGTCCGCATTTGTCTTTTGCTTCTGATTGTCGTACAACGCGCTGTCGAACGGACCGAACTCCACCAAGAAACGCAATTTGTCTTGTATCTCCGCAAACGTCTCTATGCGGCTCTGTATCAATTTGCACACAAGCGCCTTGTCGAAATCTTTAAGATAGCATTTGTCCAGCCACGGCTCGGCATAACGGGCAAATTCTTCGGGCGGCATTTCCTTGATATAAAGCGAATTGAGCCAAGCAAGTTTCATCGGGTCGAATATGGACGGGCTTTTGTTGATGCCGGAGATATCGAATTTTTTCAGCAACTCGTCAAAGCTCATCTTCTCGCTGTCGTCCTTGGGAGACCAACCGAGCAACGCTATGTAATTGATGATGGCGTCTTTCAGAAATCCCTTCTCGATAAGGTCCTCATAGCTTGCGTCGCCGTTGCGCTTGCTCAGCTTGTGCTGCGCGTCCTTCATAATGGGCGGCATATGGATATACATCGGACGCTCCCAACCAAACGCGTCGTACAGCAGATTGTACTTGGGCGTGCTGCTGAGATACTCTATACCGCGCATAACGCAATTGATACCCATAAGGTGGTCGTCTATCACGTTGGCGAAGTTGTAGGTGGGCATACCGTCGGACTTGATGAGTATCTGATCTTCCAACTCGCTGTTGTCGATGGTTATATCGCCGTACACCGCGTCGTGATATGTGGTGCTGCCCGTAGTAGGCATATTCTGACGGATGACGAACTTGTCGCCGCGGGAAAGACGCTCCGCGACTTCTTCCGCCGTCAGGTGCAGACAATGCTTGTCGTAACGCCGCGCGCCGTTGACGGAAGGCAGACTTTCCAGACGCTCTTCCGTGCAGAAGCAGTAATACGCGTGTCCGCTCTGCACCAGCTGCTTGGCATACTTCATATATTCGTTGGCGCGTTGACTCTGAATATACGGTCCGTAATCGCCGCCCACGTCGGGCCCCTCGTCGTAATCGAGACCCGTCTCGTGCAGCGTACGGTAGATGATGTCCACCGCGCCCTCGACGTATCTGCCCTGATCGGTATCCTCTATACGCAGGATAAACTTGCCGTTGTTCTTCTTGGCATACAGATAGGAATACAGCGCCGTGCGCAATCCGCCGATGTGCAGATATCCCGTGGGACTCGGCGCAAATCTTGTTCTCAATTGTGTCATATTTACCTCGTTGTCAATTTAACTTTTTGTATTTTTGTTGTATCGCGTCTATGTCGCCATTAAGGAAAAAGCTGTAATAATCGCCCGAATCGTTGAAGATGATGTGTTCCAAAAGCGACACGTTGATACTTGCCAGGGCAAAAGTCATTCTCTCCGTAAAACGGTAATCCTCTTGACTCGGTCGGCACTCTCCCTTGATGTGACAGTGAAAGAGCATCACTCCCGCCGCGCCCGTGCGCATTGCCGCGGCGACTATCCGCTTGGGATCGACGTTGACGAATTGCGTATCGTCGGAAGCAAACTCGTCTTTGTACAGATAACCGGTGGCGTTGTCCACATAGACGACAACAAGCCTTTCGGTGTAACTCTCGGCGACAAGCTGCTGCGCAAACATAACTATGGAACCGACGCCTTTGAGAGAGGGCCGTCCCTGTTCGCTCTGCTTGTACCTGCGGAAAACCTCTTTGAGTATGCCGAGATTGCACGCGGTAACTTCGCTTATTCCGTCAACGGTCATCAGTTGCTGCGGCGACGCATTGATAACTCCCGCAAAACTGCCGAATTTATTCAACAAATTGTGCGCCAACTTGTTGGTGTCCTTTCGGGGCAGATACTGAAACAGCAACAGTTCCAATACTTCGTGATCCCGAAAGCCCGCCAATCCTTCATTCATCATACGTTCGCGAAGCCGTGCGCGATGTCCGTCGTTTTCGTGAGCCATAGCCAATCCTTGATATAATGTACCCGACAAAAAAAATTTACCCGAAATAGGTCTTTTATATGATAGCACATTATCGTGATTTTGTGTATAATGTAGATACAAAAAGTTGTAACTGACGGAGTTTGTTATGGAAAATGCAAAAAAGATACTGAACGAACTGTTTGACGAAATGGTAAGTACGCTGCAACAGACGATACGCTTCAACACGGAGAAATCCGCCCCGAGCGAGAACGCCCCCTTCGGCGCCAACGTAAAGGCGTGTCTGGATTATGTGCTGAATACGGCTTCGTCATTCGGCTTGCGTACGTACGATTGCGACGGTTATGCCGGACACGCCGATCTGACGGGGACGGGCGACGAAGTTCTCGGCATACTCGGACATCTGGACGTCGTGCCCGCCAAGGCGGAGGAATGGGTATTTCCGCCGTATGCCGCCGTTATCAGCGACGGCAAGCTGTACGGCAGAGGAGCAATGGACGACAAAGGTCCGATGATAGCCTGCCTGTATGCGGTCAAGGCGCTCAAAGACGCGGGTTTCGTGCCGTCAAAGACGGTGCGCCTCATATTCGGCTGCGACGAAGAGAGCGGAATGCAATGCGTGGAACACTACTTCGACAAAATGCCCTTCCCCACCGCGGCATTCTCTCCCGACGGAGATTTCCCCGTGATCAATCGCGAGAAAGGCATTTATCAATTCCGCGTGATTTGCGGCAAATTGCCGAATGGGGTGCGGATATCCGCAGGAGACAGAGCCAACGTCGTTCCGTCGCTGTGTACGGCGACTACTCCGAAAGCCCTCGCCGCGGAGGGATATCCCAATGTCGGCGTCCAACGTACAGACAGCGGCTACGTCTACACGTCCGTAGGCAAAGCGGCGCACGGCAGCACCCCCGACGAAGGGATCAACGCCACACATCCGCTGATTGCCGCGCTTGCAGCCGCGTATCCGGATAACGCCGCGCTGAAATTCCTTACGAAAGTTACGGACACCACGGGCGGCAAATGGGGCATTGCCCTCTCCGACAAGGAGAGCGGCAGCCTCACCTGCAACCTCGGCGTATTGCAAACGACGGAGGACGGAACGCTTGTCGCGACCGTGGATATACGCTTCCCCGTAACGTACAATTGCAAACAGATGTACCGCCTGCTGCGCGACAACACGCCCGCGCAAGCGGAAATAGAAGAAGTCCACATCAGCGAACCGCTGCACGTTCCGTCGGACAGCGCCCTCGTTACCACGTTGATGGATGTGTACAACCGCGCTATGCACACCGATATGCAACCGATCGCAATAGGTGGCGGCACTTACAGTCGGTGCTTGCCTAACTGCGTGGCGTTCGGTCCGCTGTTTCCGCACGAAGAACAGACCATCCATATGCCCAACGAAATGATCCGTCTGGACAATCTGCGCAAAATGGCTGAACTGTATCTCGAAGCCATTTACCGCTTGGCAAAGTAACAGCTTTATATCAAGTGTGGGGGCGAGGAAATAAACCTGCCTCACCGACCACCTGCCCCTGTCCGCAGGGACAAAGTCGGAAACTGCGTAAATAAAGCCGTCCCTTCGTCGTGCATAGATTGTATTGTGTAATAAGTTCTATTGCGACTAAGGACGAAGGGCGAATAAGGCAATCTCCATAGTGTGGAGTTGCCCGCCCTGAGTGCAAGGACGTGCTATTTCTAAGGCACGTCTGCAGCATAGGGACCACGAAAGGGGACCCGCACAAGTTGAGAACGAAACTTGTGCGGGGGAGGACGAGGTGGAAGGGACTGACGGAAAGAAAATGAAGTTCGTACTTTGTGAAAGCGCCGCGCAGGTCGCCGCTTGCAACGGAATTTTCGCTTTGTCCGCTACTATGCGCGACACGCGCATCTCCGCGCGCGAAAATTCCGCTTTAATTTATAAGTCGACTTCTATATTTAATTTACTTCTATACCACAACATTTCTCACAGAACACCAATCGCTTCTCACAAAAACAAAGCAAATCGTTTTGTAACCGCAACGGGCTGCCGCAACAGGATGCGACAGCCCGTTTTTATCCCTTATCGACGCGGCGCTTGCGGCGAGCGATAATTTCCTCCGTCCGCGCCTTCACGTCGTCGTGCCACCGCGCCTTATCCTCCGCGTGACACTCCTCTATTAGACGATGTATTCTTTTATCCGCCTCGCGTTCCTCGGCGGCAGTTCGTAAACGCTTTTTTCTCATAGTTTTCTTTATTTTATCCAAAATAATTTGTAGTGAAACCTTAGTGCAATTGTAATAGCTGTTTTGTACTACGTTAATACATTTGTACTAAATTTTTCTATACTTTTTGTATGCACTATATGGAACTTATACAACTGCTAATGACGGAAAAGAATTTAACGCAAGAACAACTTGCGAATATTCTCGGCGTCAATCAGACTGCCGTAAGCGCTTGGATACGCGGCACGCGCAAACCGAGCTATGACAGCATATGGGCATTCTATGAAAAATTCGGCATAGAACCCAACGAATTTTTCGGATTGTAATACAAAATGAACGATACACCTATATATTCGGATATAATACTTCAATTGATGGAAGAAAAAGGACTAAATCAGGAGCAATTGGCAAAAATCCTCGGCGTACACCAGACGACGATCGGGCAGTGGTTGCACGGAAAAAAACAACCCGGTTATCATAGTATCAAAATGCTGTACGAAAAATTCGGTATAGAACCCAATGAATTGTTCGGATTGTAAATAGTCGATTTACAAACGAATTCGTTCAAAATTCCGCCGATAGGCGGTCACATTTCCTTATGCATCAATGAGCATAAGGATTTTTTTAATGTGCGCGAATATAATGGACCGCACCGCCGCTTCCGCGTCCGACGAGCTTGCCGAGACGGACACGGCTCTTTGCTGAGACCATTTGCAAAAGGAAAACTATGATGTGTGCAGGAAATCGTCGAAAAACGCGTCGAGATAATAAAGCAAAGGACCGTCGCACCGAAAATGGCGCGACAGCTCTTATCGGGGTTATCGATCCGCTTCGGACGCGTCGGACTCCTGTGCTATCGACGACGCCGCCTCCTGCGAGGGAGACTCTGTGCTGTCGGGTTGCGCCGCAAGCGCTGTCCGTCTGCGCACGAATATCGCCTTGAACACGGTGCGCACAAAGGGCTGAATAAACAAAAGTTGAGAGAAAAAGGCAAACGGAAGGTTGTAACAAATGAGTTTTAACCAATTGGCGAGCAACGTGGCAAAGCTGAACGCCGAAACGCCGTACGGATAGTACATGATCGCCGCAAGCAAACTCATCGACGGACACATCAGTCCCACCGTCGCAATAATTATTGCCGACTCGAATATGACGGGGTGTACGCTGTCCGGCTTGAAAACACGGCATACCAATCGGAAACTGCAAGGACTGCCCAATACGCATTCGAGAGTGTAAGCAAGAGCAAACTCGATAAGTATCACCGCCCAAATAGGCACCGGTTTGCCGAAAACGGACACTCCGCCCATTGCGTTGATGGCGGCGATTACGCTCGGTTCGCCCGTAAGCTGCATAAAGGTGGCGCCGTTGATGACATACAGACTGTAAAATACATATTCGTGTACCGTGATCACCACCGTGATAAGAGCAAAAATCATACGTTGAAACAAATTTTTAGGCATAACTCCTCCGTAAAAAAAGTTTTGTTAGTAATTGTTTTATTGTAGAAGTGAACAAATTACAAAAGCCGACTTCTATATTAAAGCGGAATTTGAGCGCGTGGTGCGTTAACACAATCACCACAGTGTGGTGTCGGTAGCAACCACGTGGGGCGCGCTGTGATTTATGCGCGCCCGAGTACAACTATCGGAAATGCGCATATCGCGCATAGTAGCGAACAAAGCGAAAATTCCGCCTGCAATCTCGGGCGTGTACCGAGATTGCAACCCTTGCGGGGGATGGCGGGGCATGCGACTCCCCGCCGAAAGTACAAACAATACAAGCCGAGGCGTCCTCGGCTACAAGGGTACCCGCACAAGTTGAGAAACGAAACTTGTGCGGGAGAGGAACAACCAAGCGACGTTGGCACCGCTTGTGCTTGCACAAGCGGTAACGTCAAGCGAGAGTTGTGACGAAGTCCGCCCAAGTCTGCGCTTGCGCCCCGTCGGGGGGGGGTCGGTTGCGCAGTCAACCGTACAGACTTGCGTTTGGGCGGCGGCTCTAATGGCATAATGTTGGGGCACAGCAGACTTTTTTTTCTTTATAATTTACCTTAACCCCAACATTTGCCATAGAGCAAAAAACACGCGTCGCCTTTTGCACAAATCCGATACGGTCCGTACCGTAATCAGATTTACATGCGCAAGGCAAGACGTGTGTCGTTTTCCGTAATATTTAATTTGCAACTCAATTATACACGAGATTTTGCAATTTCGCAAACGTTTTGCGCTTGCCGTTTGCAAAAAAGCCCCCGAAAGGGGTCAAAAATTTATCGAGACGTTCCGCAAAATTACCGCAGACATCGAAGTGCGCTCCGATCTTTTGCGGGCGTTGAAATCAAAATCATCAAAACAGAACAACCAAATCACAATCAATGCCCTTGCGCGACGATGGGGCGGCGGATTGCGTTGAGTAAATATCCACCGACATAGCCGGTGGCTTTACAAAGGAGGGTAAAACCCTCCGTTGTAGCTACACGAAATACGTTGTGGCGTTCGCTTCGCTCGGCTGAGCGTGTATTTGTAAGCCTGGCGGCAATGATGGATCTTGCGTTTACTTCCGCACTTCCCTTGCAAAGGGTAAAGAGCAGAAACAGGCTGACCTTGGAGCGATAACCTACAACTCCGGATTGTATCCTATAAAACAAGCTCAAATTAAGCCCATTATTGTCTGCAAGCAGCATACAACTATGACAAGAGGCTATTAATTCAACAACAAAGTCGTCCGTGAAGATATCGCGGACGACCTTGTGTTAAATTCAGGCTGCGGTAGTCTCCGTATCGCTGCTGTTATTCGATTGTGCCTTGACTTGCTGCCAAGCGGCAATGATGGAATCGGCAATTTGCTGCCTGTTGCCGCGACAGAAGCTCAACGGTACATATATGCGACGAGGGCAGTCCTTGCGTGATGTTTTAACGTGAAGCTTGTAAAATATATTTAAAAATACTTTTTCATCGTTCAGCACAAGGATAAGCGTTCGACAGTAGAGACCGAAAAAGTAACCCTTACGATATTGCACTTCGCTTATGCAGCTCCAAGGCAGCCTACCTAAAGAAAAGAATCCCGTATAGATGGACAGACCTTCTTCATCCGTTTGCAGGATGTATTTTTTCGATAACCTCATGAACAAGTCGGCGCTTACCACCAGACACGGAACAGCTACAAACAGCATCAGTATAGTGCAATAGGCTCGCCCTTCCAGTCTTTGCGCTTCTGTTGCTCCCTCGATTGGCAATATCATGACGAGTATCGGCAACGCAATGAATACTGCCGCAACAATCAGGAACAATAGTGCTATGAGAAAAATCCTAAATTTTTTTGGCGGAATATTTACACAGATATCTTTTTCCAACTTTACTTACTCCCTTAAAGCGATTTGATAGTGAGTCCCCAATGATCGCCGAACCAAGGCAACCAGCAGAACTTGACATACATTCCCTTGTTGTATCTGCATGCGTTATAAAGTACTACCACGCTGTCCACCAACCCGGGAACAATATACGACAGTACAATGCTCAACACTGTAACTATAGGATTGGATGAAATGAGTAATTGTACTGCTGCGCAAAGTGTTTCCAGCAATGTTGCAATGGCGTCATTTGTAAAAAATGCCACTATATAGCGAGATATATCACTGGGCAAAACATTCAACGCTGCGTATAATACATCCTTCATACCGTTTTTGTCAGAGATATTTTTTGCCAAATTTTTAATATTGTAGCTGATAGTTACGACATTTACAACCAAGCAAATGGACGAAAACAGTATTGCATAGTCCTTGTCCATATTGACTGTAACCTTGTTCCAGCTTAGCTTGAAGCCCCAGGCGGACCATTGTTGCAAAAAGTCGTCATCGCCGATAACCACAAGCTCGTAAGAATCGTCTATATAAGCAACGCCCTCATCCACCATGGCATTCATTGCGGCGAGATTTTGCTCTATCATTTGTGCCGTTGCCACATCAAAGTCATCGGTCTCGTCCACATCGGACGTATCCAGATACAGATGACCGTATTCGTCCCTGTATAGCTTGTCGTAGAACCTTTCCTCCACAAGACGATCCGTCTCCGCGATTTGCTCCTCGCTTACGTCCGAATTGGTCAGATAGGACTCAAGAAGCTCCTGTTCGTCAACGGTCTCCGCCTTGGCGGTTGCTGGTGAAATGCTTACCAAGCAAAGTGTACAAGCCATTACTGCGCACAGCAATATTGCAATGGCGCAAATACTGCTCTTCTTGATTGACTTTAACATTGTTATTGTCCTCCGTTAATAATTTTATTGAGATCTAAGTCTGTTTTGAATTGTTTAAAGTAGTTGTAGATTTTTATAGCGGTGTAAGCTTGCAATGTACTCAGGTACAACGCTACCACACCGCTCATAACAGCCGCAGCAATACTCGAGCCGCTCTTGTTGACAACAACCAACTCGTTCAAAAGGTTGAAGGACGGTAGCCGTATATCTACTCCCGGGAGCAACACATCCGCTGAGTCGATATTATTTCCTTGTGCGTAGTATTCTCCCAAATTGTCTATGGCGCCTACCGACAGAACGTTGTCGGACCGCGCGGGAAACAGTGCGTGATCCATTTGCTGATCCCCCACTGCGCCAACCAACACAACATTATTGTCGATAGCTCTGTCGATGGCTTGCGTGACCAAATCGCTGTCGTTGTCGCTTCCCAGAGAAATATTGATGACGTCCGCGCCGTTGTCCACGGCAAAGTCTATTGCCCGCGCCAACGCTCCCGCATTGGTCATGCCCAGATCGTTAAGAGCCTTGACAATGATAAAGCTACACTCGGGCGCTACTCCGTAAAAGCCGTTTTCTCCCGACGCGCCTATCAGATACAGCATGCTCGTACCGTGATGTGTAAAGTCGGAAACGTCATCGTTGCAAGCATAGGAATTGTATTGCGTCACAACACGTTCTTTGTCAAACGATTCGCCCAACCAATTGTAGTCGATGCCGGAATCTACAATGGCAACGGTGATTCCGTCGCCCTTGGTAGTCGCCCAAGCAGAGGGCGCGTTTATGTACTCCAGCTGCCAATCGTAGTCTACCCTTGGAGCGCACGCGCTCACAAGGAATAAAACTGCAAGCAAGCAAATAATTGCTTTGATACTTTTTTTCATATGTTTTCCTCAATGATTTAGGTTTACGTTTATCCGTTAGTTAGCCCATCGGTCCGTCCTCCTTGTTGCAAATATAAACTTACAGTAAAAATTCGGTCGGGAATTTTTGCTTCTATAAATAAGTGTCTTTTTTTAGAGAAATTTGGACAAAAATTTTAAAAAAATAAAAACTTCTCCGAGGAGAAGCTTTTGAGTGAGATTCTATCCGCGTCGTCTACCAAGCTGACACAAATAATGATTGTAAAAGCTCAGACGGAGAAGGTAACTCGCCTGTTGTGAGTCCGATTACCGAAAAAACGATTTGAAAATTATCGGTATCAACCGTACCGTAATATTCGTAAGACGTGCTGTCCTCGCATACCTCTTTTTGTTCGTAATAATCGATCTCATGTCCGTTGAAATCATCCTTTAGCGGAAGCAGAGCATAGTTATAGTTAAATTGATAATTACTGTTCGTTACAACAAATATTTCACCATCGCACAGCTCGTCTTGCGAAACAAAATGGATTACATAGAACAACGTGTCCTGCGTTGGAGCGTCATATTTTCTGTCTATGCTTATCACACGAAACATTTCGGTATTAATCTGTGGAAAATCGGAAACTTTTTCATAAAAGCTTTCGAGCGAAATCGCTTCGATTAATTCATCCTTAGCAAAATATTTCGTATCTTGCGAAGGATAAAATATAACGAACAGACTCACCGCAATCAATACTACCGCCACGCAGCAAGCAACGGCGCCGATGAGCCGATTGCGCCTTGTAAACGTTACCTTACGTTGTTGTTTGATTCCGTATTGCCGCACAAGCTCGTCGTGTAGCTCTTGTCCCTGTTCCAAAATACGATCATCTTGTTGCTTTTCGATTTTTTTCAATTCTTTCTTTACGTTCATATCAATTCTCAATCTATAACGACGGCATATGCGTCATCTATTGTTATATTGCTATCGACATCTACATAACCGTAACGATTATCCGTAAGCCCTGTTGCAACACGCAAATATCTACATGTTTGGACAGTCCCGTTATTCATAGTGTAGGTGATCTCACTGTAACCGAATACAGCCATTGCATGATTTTCCGCGGATACGCGTATATTCAAAATATCCTCATTATCGGTCTCGGTGGTAAATACCAGATTAAACCTGCTTGTAAAGATTATCAATGGTTTGTTTTGTTCCAAATATATCTTGGCTTTGTCGAAATCAAATTGACCCCACGACATACCTTGCTCCAAGCTTACGCTCAGATTTTTGTTTTGGCAATAGGATTTCATACCGCTTTTGAAGCCGTCAACAGCCACACCATCATCCAAAGCATCCGCACCCATTGCATAAGCCAATTGTATAGCGGCGTTTTTTACATTGGAATCCTGCGCCTTGTATATATAACTTTCGCCGAGTAGCCTTCCCGCAATAAAATTGGGGATCAAATTGTCATAGAATCTATCGTAATAACCTAAGATACAGGTTCCCGCAATAGGCACACAAGATATTTCTCCTTCAAATGAATAGGTAGGATGAATACTGGCAAGCATATGATTTGATTTTTGTTTACTTCTGTATTGAATTGTTTCTTGTTTTGTCTCAAAGTCACTAATATAGACTGAATAATATTGAGCAGCTTCTTTTGTTTCATCGGTTTGGGCGTTGGCGCCGACGAGCCCCAATAGTACAAACGTCACAAGCAACAAGACTATCGCAATTGTTTTTTTCACTTTTTTCGTCCTTCTAAAAATCATCTGATAATAAGTGTCTGATTTTAAGATTTTTTGGACAAAAATTTTTTTAATTTTTTTAAAATTCTGTTGTGCTGCTTAAGCAACGCGACGTAGGAAAGATTTTTCATCTCGGCTATCTCCTTGAGGGTGAATCTGTAGCGATATTTCAACAGAATTATTTCTCGTTCATCATGAGCAAGAACGTACACAATATCATCAATGCCGTCGGCGGGTTGAGCTTCGCCTGCCACCGTATTGTCGAAGTACTCGGGCAACGGCAGCTCCTTGTTAAGACGCTTGGCGCCGATATTTTTGCAAAGCGTACGAACCCACCCGTTGGGATTGTCGACGTACGGCATATCCCGGTGGGTAAGCAAATAAGCAAAGATTTCCTGCGCGACATCCTTGCCGATATTTTTACCCTTGTAGATATAATCGGTGTACTTGACTATAAAGGGGTAGTACTCACTGTACAGCTTGTTGAAGCTGTCGATGTTGCCGATATCCTTTACAAGCCGATTGAATTGAGCTGACTTCATACACTTGCATTGCCTTGCAAATATAATAATACAAACGACCTGATTTGTAAAATATTTGAAATAAACTTATAATATTTTACAAAAAAAAGACGGACTATCCGTTGGGATATCCGTCTTGATTTATCGCAGTATGGTGACGCTATTTCTTTTCTTTGAGAAGTTCCACTATCTCGCCGAGCAGTTCCTGCTCCGTCTTAGGGGCGTTGGCTGCCGCCTCTTCCGCTGCTTTGCGAGCCGCTTCCTCGTCGGCAGCCTTTTTGTCGGCGGCTATTTTGAGGATCTCATCGGAGGTTTTGCCCTCTCTGCGGAACGCTTTGACGTCCTCTTTGGTGAGGGGAGCAAACTTGCCCTTTTGCTTCTCGGCGTTGTCGTGAACGTTGTTGATAAGTTTGACAATGCAGAACAACACTATCGCGATAAGCAGGAAGTTGATTATTGCGGTGATAAATGCACCCCAATCAATGTAAATGGACTTGGTGAGGTCGATGATTTTTTGACCGTTGGCATCTACAAGAATCTTGCCGTCCTCACCCACCTGATAGGTTGTTTGCAAGAAGGTGTAAATGTTTTCAAATCCCTTGCCGCCGGTAATGCGGAACAACACAAAGTTGATGATGGGCATCAGGATCTGATTGGTTAGCGCGGTTACTATCGCAGTGAAGGCACCGCCGATGATAACGCCGACAGCCATATCCACGACGTTGCCGCGAGTGATAAACTTTTTGAATTCGCCAAAAAATTTCTTCATAGTTTCTCCTTTTTGTAAAATCTTTGATTTTCTTCATAAGTATATCACCTGAACACTTCTTTTGCAAGCGGTTTGCGTAAAATACCGTCAATCGGCGCCGAACCGCCCGTAATAAAAGACCACTCAACGCACCGCCGCTTCAATAACGCCGGGTTTTGCGGCATAAATTGCCGACGCTTTGCCCGCTTTTGCGCAAAAATCGCGCCCGCGGATAAGGCGCATAACGCATTGGATCTGACCGGGCAAGGTTTTTGTCCGAGTCGGACTACGGGCGTCGGATGCGCAACGACTCCATTGTACGAAGATAATACTCCGCCGAGAACTTGTAAAACATCGACGCGTACTTCCGTGTCAAATGCCACGACAACCGCCTTTGCAATTATGATTGGTAAAACTTTTTATAATCGGTTGCAAAAAAACGCGGTATCTTGTATAATAATATAGCAATCGAGGTGTAGCGCAGTTGGGGCGACGCGTTAAGCCAACCTCCACAGTGTGGAGTTGGTAGCCAAAGCCCACAAGAGCTATGCTCGCAGTGCGGAAGCGCCTTGGGCGCTACCAACTGCTATATGGCTTTTAGTTATATACAAAAGAAATAAGTTTATATCGAGGTGTAGCGCAGTTGGTAGCGCGCTTGGTTCGGGACCAAGAGGCCGCTGGTTCGAGTCCAGTCACTTCGACCATAGTTGCGGCTTCCTTTTGGGTCGCACAAGAAAGAGAGGAGCAAACGCCCCTCTTTTTTCTTGTGCTTCTTATAGGTGCGCCGCAACGTGGTCTCAGTGACCGGAAAACGAAATGATGTAGCACTCTGCAATGTTGAACATTGCTCCGTTTACTCCCACTGCGTGGGAGACGAGTCCGTCACTTCGACTCTTCTTCGTTCACGCTTATTGCAAAAATGAGACAAGACGTCTTTGTGTCCCTTTTTTCGTCGCTTCTTTGGGGCGTGCCTGCTGAGGTCTACGTGACTGGTCAGTTCGAAATATGTAGCGTTCCGCAACACCCCGTGTTGCTCCACTTACCCTCGCTACGCTCGGGACGAGTCCAGTCACTTCGTGTTTGTTCCATTTGCCGTGTTGTTGCGATTGAGTATTCTTTGCTTTCTATCACTGCGGGCGGGCATATGGAATTTGCTGCACAAGAGCCGCGCCCTTGTGCAATTGGCTACCAACTGCACACCGTGCAGATTGGCTTAACGCCCAATGTGCTCACTCCGCTCTGCGGAGACGAGTCCGTGACCGCGACCACAAAGAAAATGGACACAATTTGTTGTGCCAATTTTCTTTGCAATATATATGCGAAAGTTCGTCCGTTTTGGCGTTCCCAGCGCGATTCGTCCCAAGCAAAGCGCAGGGTAAACGCAGTGAGCAAAGCAAACGGAGTGCTACTTATTTCGTTGTCGCAACGGAGCAAGAGCATAGGGCGGCAAGCAAACGGGAGCAATGGAAAAAGGGCGCACCTTGCGTGAGCCCTTTTCCTGTTGCGACGCACAGCGCAGCCGCCCGAAATGGCGTTCCCGGCGCGATTCGTCCCGAGCAAAGCGCAGGGTAAACGCAGTGAGCAAAGCAAACGGAGTGCTACATATTTCGTTGCCGCAACGGGGCAAGAGACAAGGGCGGCAAGCAAACGGGAGCAATGGAAAAAGGGCACACCTTGCGTGAGCCCTTTTCCTGTTGCGACGCATAGCGCAGCCGCCCGAAATGGCGTTCCCGGCGCGATTCGAACGCGCGGCAGTCCGCTTAGGAGGCGGATCCTCTATCCTACTGAGGTACGAGAACGTATTAAAAAATTTTTAACCAAGATTTTAACCAACTTTTTGGAATAGTGCAAATCTTGGTACAAAACAGCTGTTTTACTGCCAAAATCGGCTGTTTTTTGTTGTTTTTGCACGTTCGACGCGAAGAGCAACCCTCCCGAAAGTCGATCGCGACGCAACGCTATGCCGCATAAACGCGCCTATGCAGATAAATTATATCTCAAAAGGTCGCCGCAGTCAACCACGGAGAGGAAATTTGTGCTTCACTCCCTCTCCACCGTTACTGCCGCCTCGTAGTCGCCTATTTTCCGTACGGCGGCGAGTATCGCGCGCTCAACGTCGGCATCGGACAGCTTGCAGTCAAAAGGTATGCCCGCGTCGAACACCATCTTATCCACGGCTCCGCGTATCAAACGAAAATCGTGTATTTCCAAGCCGTCGACGATGCCGTCCAAGGCATTGCGCAAAGTTTTCTCCAACAATATCGCCTGTTCATCGCGCGTATCCACGGGGTCGAGATGCGCGGTGAGCTCCACGCCTTCTTCGGCAAGGACGCGGCGCTCGATCTCGTCTATTACCGCGTGCGCCTGCGATGACGTAAGGTCGGCGTCCATCTCGACGTGCACCGTCGCATAAGCCACCCCGTTGCCGTAACAGAAAATATGCAGATCGTGCAATCCCAACACGCCCTCACCGGACCAGATCAACGCCTTGATACGGTTGACCTGACGTTCGTCGGGCGCCTGACCGAGCAATTTGGAGCCGGCGTCGCGCACGATATTTATCCCTTGCCAACCCACAAACAGCGAAACGGCAACTCCCGCCCAACCGTCTGCGGCAATGCCGAACTCCGAAAGCACCGCGCCCACAATTACCGCGGCGGTCGATATGCAATCGCACAGACTGTCCGTTGCGGCGGCTTTGAGCGAATCGGATCCTATCCTGCGCGCGGCAACCCGATAAAAAACGAACATTGCCGCCTTGACGGCTACGGATACGCCCAAAACCGTATACACTACCCATCCTGTTGCGTTAAGCGCGCCGTCCACTATGCCGACGACAGAACCATTGAGAAGTTCGGCGGCAACCACCAACACCAGAAAGCCCGTGATCATAGCGGCGATGTACTCCGCGCGGCGATGACCGTACGGATGCACCTTATCTGCGGGCTTGGCGGCGACGCTTACGGATATAAGGGACACGATACCGCTGCCGCAGTCGCCCAAATTGTTGAAGCCGTCCGCCACGACGGATATCATCCCCGCCGTAAAACCGACGGCGATCTTGACGGCGGCAAGCATAACGTTGCAAGCGATCCCCGTCGCTGCCGCCGCTATGCCGCGCCTCTTGTTGCGCAAATTATCTTTCATACTTATATTGTATTATACACTCTTGCTCGCCGTTGTCAACGTCAGCCCGCAAAATTTCAACGCGGCATTATTGCAAAACGGGTTGTCGAGGCGTACTTGTGTTACAACGTCTTGCGCCGAGCGAATTTGTCAAAATTATCAATACAATATAATAAATAGCAATAACATTACCATACATTTATGCGCAAAACGGCGGTCGGGACTTTATTGTGACGTCGACGCGTTGACACAGACGCGCGTATCTGTTAGAATAGAAATTGTCTTACGGAAGAAGCGTCCGATGCCATTGCCGCGGCATACGCTTGCGACGAAACACGGCAGGACGCCGTATCCGGGCTTATCGGGAAGCAATATATGATAAAAAATTCGCTGAAAAACTTCGGTAAAAACCTTATTTATCTCTTCGTGCCGATGGGATTGGTATATTTATTTATACTGATAGCCGTATTTGTATTCGTCGAGGCGGCGATGAGAGACGTCGGAACGGCATTTGCCGCGCTGACAAAGCTGATGGACGACTCGTTGCAACAATCGTCCGCGTCATTACAGCAATTTGTATCCTACGCGATATCGCAGATAGATTGGAACGGCAACTTCTGGGATACACTGAAAACGGTGATAAATACCAATTGGATAGGCAATACTTTCAGGGGCTTTATGGAGACGTTGAGCCAAAGCACCGAAGGCTTCGAGCAGGATCTGACGGCGATCGTCGCACGGCTTGCCGACGGCATAATTGCCGACATATCCGTAGCGGGATCGCTGTGCGCTCTCGGAGTGCTGTCGGCGAACTTCGCCACGCGGTTCATCCTGCGAAGCAAGGTGGCAAAACGCAACGCAAAACAATTCGTCATAGCGCACACGTTGGTACCTGTGGCGCAAACTGCGCTGCTGACGGTATCGTTGGTGCTGATCGCGACGATCCGCTTGTACAGCCTGCTCGTGTTCGTAGCGTTTGCCGTATTGACGAGCCTGCTGTCGCTATGCTCTTCCTACCTGATATATCGCGACAACGGTCTGCAACTCAAAGAAGTGCTGACGGGCAAAAATATCCTGCAACATCTGGCTTCTATGGGGATAATATTGCTGATAAACGCCACAGTCGCCGTTGTATTGTTCTTTATAAACAAAATTATAGCCGTATTGCTGCTTATACCGCTGTTGATCTACTCCGCAAATATCGTGGACGTCACGACGGACAGACTCGTACGCACATTGGCGGAACAAAAGGCAGCGCGCCCCGCCCAAGCCGATATCGGTTGAATTTACCACCCACAAAATAAAAATATATCTATGTAAAATGCTTGGATATTGAAGTAAATGAAATACGGAAACCAACTTCTTTATTAAAGCGGAATTTGAGCGCGCGGAGATGCGCGTGTCGCGCATAGTAGCGAACAAAGCGAAAATTCCGTTGCAAGCGGCGACCTGCGCGGCGCTTGCAGCCCTTGCGGGGGATGGCGGGGTATGCGACTCCCCGCCGAAAATATAAATAATGCAAGCCGAGGTGTCCTCGGCTTCCTCTGTAGTCCGACCACGTCTGCGCTTGCGCCCCTCAGGGGTCGGTTGCGCAGTCAACCGTACAGACGTGCGTTTGGTCGGCGAATCTATTGATAAAAACACGCCCCATATCGCATTTTGCGTCGATACGGGGCGCTTTTTTACTACAAAATGTCGTGCGGCAGTCGGCAACGACATTGCCGCAAAATATTGCCGCAGCCGTCCACTCGAACCGAATGAGGCGAAGTGTATATCTCCATATTGACGGACGGAGCAAAATATGTTAAAATATAAAGTCGGAGGCAAAAAATTCGCAGCCGAAAAAGCGAGGAGTAATATGTTCGAAAAAGCGCTTGAACTTATCAAACAATACGAAACGATAATAATCCACCGTCACAGCAATCCCGACGGGGACGCTCTCGGCAGCCAAATCGGACTGCGGGCGTTGATAAACGAGAACTTTCCCGAAAAAAAAGTATATATTGTAGGGGACAGAACCGTACGATACGCCTTTATGGAAGGTTGGGAGCCGGACATTATCCACGACGAGGCCTACCGCGACGCTCTTGCGGTGGTATTGGATACATCGGCGAAATTTATGATAAGCGACGAGCGTTATTCCACCGCCGCCGCGACGCTGCGGTTCGACCACCACATCTATTGCGAGGATATATGCGATACAGACGTGATCGACAGCACGTTCGAGAGTTGTTGCGGCTTGCTTACCCAATTTGCCCTGGATACGGGGCTTCGCCTCAACAGACTTGCGGCGAAATCGCTCTTTACCGGAATGGTAACGGACAGCGGAAGGTTCAGGTACGACTCGGCAAACAGCCGCACGTTCCGCCTGGCAGCCGCGCTTACGGAGCAGGACTTCGACCCCAACGACGTCTATTGCGCGCTGTACGCCGACGACTACAAAAACGTAAAACTGCGCGCGGAATACACGCTCAAAATAAACTTTGCGGGGGACGGCGTCGCATACATATACACGTCCAGGCAGCAATTGGACGATATAATCAAAGAGTACGATACGGACAGCTTTGCCATATCCCGCGGAATGGTGGGCACTATGGCGGATATACGCGGCGTGGACAGCTGGGTCAACTTCACCGAGACGGATCGGGGCGTGCTGTGCGAACTGCGCTCCAAGAGATACAATATCAACCCCATTGCCGTAAAATACGGCGGGGGCGGACACGCAAAAGCAAGCGGCGCAACCGCACCGGACAGACAAACGGCTATGAATATGATAGAGGACATCAAGACTCTGCACAGAGGAGAATAGAATGACGCAAAAAGAGACAATGCAGCAAATACTCGACAAGATAATCGAGTACGACAAGATAATCATCACTCGGCATGTGCGCCCCGACGGGGACGCCATAGGCTCGTCCCGCGGACTTGCCGCGATGCTGCGACTGAGCTTTCCCGATAAGAAAATATACGTTCAGACGGAGGACAAAAGCGACTACCTGGCGTTTCTCGGTCCCGACGACGAGATGATCCCCGACAGCGAATACGACGGCGCATTGCTGATAGTCACCGACACCGCCACTCTCGACAGAATAAGCAACAGTCGGGTAGACCTCGCCAAGGAAGTGATCAAGATAGATCACCACATCAACATCAAGCCGTACGGCGACGTCAGTTGGGTGGAAGATTGGCGTTCTTCCTGTTGCGAAATGATAGCTTTCTTCTACGAAACGTTCCGCGACGTGCTGAAATTGGACAAAGAGGCGGCGACGTACATCTATTGCGGTCTGGTAACGGACAGCGGACGCTTCCGCTATGAGGCTACGACGGGCGACACACTGCGCATAGGCGGAATGCTGTTGGACTTCGGCATAGACATAGAGACGCTGTACGCGCAACTGTACCTCGAAGATTACGCGCAGTTGAAATTTCAGGCGTACGTTCTGGACCATATGAATATGACCAAAAACGGCTTGGTATATCTGCACGTCGACAAGAGAATGCAGCGCAAATTTGCCCTCACTACCGAACAGGCAAGCGAAGCGATAAGTTACCTCAAATTCATCAAGGGGTGCATCGCCCAATTGGCGTTTATCGATATGCCCGACGGCAGCATACGCGTAAGACTGAGAAGCAGGTTTATGACCATCAACGAGCTTGCCGAGAAATACGGCGGAGGCGGACACCAATGCACCTGCGGCGCGACGCTTCACAGCAAGAAGGATATAGCGGCAATGATCGCCGACGGAGACGCCCTGGTCGCAAAATACAAGGCAAACAACGAGGGGTGGCTATGAGAATTCTCGTTGCAAATGACGACGGAATACAATCGGAAGGATTGCTGATACTTGCGCGGTGGGCAAAAAAGCTCGGCGATGTGACCGTATGCGCTCCCGCCGAACAACAAAGCGCCAAGAGCCACGCAATAAACATTCACGATCCGATACAAGCGTACAAAGTATCTTATACGGACGGCATAGACGCATATATAGTACACTCCACCCCCGCCGATTGCGTAAGATTCGGCACGCTGGGGTTGCACAAACACTACGATCTGATACTGTCCGGCGTCAACAAGGGCTTCAATATGGGCGAGGACATACTGTACAGCGGCACCGTAGCCAACATATACGAAGCCGCCCTGCGCGGATGTCGCGGCATTGCATTCTCCACCGATCCGACAAGTTTCGAAGAGGCGGAGAAACAATTGGACGGGGTGTGGCAATATATCTTCAAGCACGATCTCTTTGCCCATTGCGGTCACTTCAACGTAAATATCCCCCTGCACAGCAAGGGGATCAAGTGGACCAGACAGGGCGGAGCGTACTTTACGGACGAATTCATCCGTACGGGAGAGGGTCTGTACAGCCAGGAAGGACACTGCGTATACGAGATCGGAACGGACTTCACATTGGATACCGATTCGGTAATGAACGGCTTTATCTCCGTAACGCCGCTGTCCGTCCGCCGCGACGACCTCGACGCGTGGAGAAAGGTGCGGTTGCCCTGATCGCCCGCCGAACGCCACAATAAACACTGCAAAAATTGTCCTCACAGCGACAATTTTTCTAATATGGGTTAAAAAAACTCCGACGGAAACGTCGGAGTTTTTTTATTTGATTGTTTTACGCGAGGGTCAATATAATGCTGCTAAGCCCGAATTGCTTGTTGCTCTTATCACTCGAATTGCTCATAGCTCCCGCATAAACAAGCCTAACGGAGACAACTCCTGACGGCAACGTCCCGGAGGACAACGTCAGATAGTCGGTTATTTGCTTACCGTTGCTATCTTCGAAACCGACGCCGCTCACCTCGGTCCAAATGCTGCCGTCTGTTGTGTATTCGATACGAAGTTTGTAGAACTTCTTGGGAGCGCCGCCGCCTTCCGTCACCCACTCTTGCAAATTGAAGGTGACCGAAGTAATCTTTGCACCGCCGCCGTTGACCGTGAGGTACTGCTCAGCGCCCGACTTACTCGCCAAAACGGGTCTGTCTGAAATGGTCGTTCCTTGTCCCGCATTGGAAAACACGAATTCTACCGTACTTTTGATGCCCAAATCGGATGACGTCAAAGTTCTGTTGGTATAGGAATTGCTCCACGACGGTCCGTAAGTGCCATAGGCGGTAACAAAGTCATATGTTATCGTCCCTGTCGGAGTTTCTTGGTCTCCGCCCGGTTCTGTGCCGCCACCGGGAGTAGGTGTCGTTCCTCCACCGCCCGGGGTTGTGCTGCCGCCGCCGATCTCGCCGTTGACCGTTATATCCATTGAAACTATTCTTCTGTTTCCGGAATTACCTCCCACCGTAAAAATCAACGTGTCCGTAGAACCCGTCCAGGTGTCGTTTGAGAAGTTGCCGACATTGGTAGTAATGGCATTATTATCGTATTCTTTTGACGCAAAGTGAATGACGACCTTGACGATAGTTGCACCGGAAATAGTAATCGTATTGCCGCCGTATACTCTTACCGACGAGCCGTTATCGAACCATTTGGGAGCATTTGATTGATTGGTTCCCGCGGCAAAGGAAACGGTAATTCCGTGCTCCGTAATATCTGTCGCAACAGATTGATCCGAGTAGCCTTGCGCAGTGAAATCTATCGTAACGGTATTGCCCGTAACTTCTCCGCCGCCGCCCGGGGTCGGATCCTCGCCCGTTCCGCTCTCGGCATAATAGTAGAATGAATCGTCCCGTGCGCCAAGCTCTACATAACCGTCTTCGTAAACAGAGAAGAATGTTTCGACGCCGTTCCACTCGAACTCGAAATCGTCATAGTGATCTCCCATATATATCGCATCTATATAGAAGTCAAACTCGGTAACAGTGGTCGAATTGCCGTTGTGGGTGATAACTATGCTGTTTGCTGTGACTTTAACAGTGACAGTGTCGGATTTATCCTCAATATTTGCGAGAGTGTATGTCTTGCCTACGTATTGAGACCAATCATCCGATGACGTGCCGGGATCATCATCGCCGTAGTCCTCACTAACAACGTAGTAAAATTGTTCCCCATCCAAATCGCCGAAATCGGTATAGCCATCATCTACATACACGGCAAAGCAACAATCTGCACCACTCCACTCAAAGTAAAAGCCGTCATATACATAGTCCTCGGAGTCCACATCACCCGCACTAAACTCAAAGTCGGTGATGGTGGTCGGCGTGCCATTGTTATATGTTATGATAATACTGTTCTTGGTGATTTCTATCTTTACAGTGTCCGTGGTGTATTCCAGCGTCTCGAGGTCGACACCGACCAAATTATACACACCGATGTATTTTTGCCACTCAACCGTGTCGCTGCCACTACCACCACCGGGAGTAGTTCCACCGGGAGTAGTTCCGCCCTGACCGCTTGCAAGCGTTACCGTAATGGATACTATTCTGCGATGACCGTGCCAACCCTCATCGTTTTCTCCGACATGGAAAGAAACGCTGGTCGCAGATCCCGTCCAAGTATTGGTATCAAATGTTCCCGTGTTGACAGTTATCGGGTTAGTTTCATCATACTTGGCAAATACAAACACGATTTTGGTCATTGTGGCGCCGGAAATCGTCATCGTATTGTCAGCGTACAAACGCAAATGATTGCCGTTTTTATTTTCGTAGAAGGTTGCCGCAGTCGAACTGTTACTACCCTTGGCAAAGGCAATATTCAATCCGTTGATAGTTTGAGAAGCATCCATAACCTGTGCGTTTGTGTAGCCTTGCGCAGTGAAATCTATCGTAACGGTATTGCCCGTGTCTCCGCCGCCGTGATCGCCGCCGCCCGAGGGATCCTGTCCGTTGACCTTGACTATCGCCAACTCGACGTTCTTGTAATCTGCCATCTCTGCTGTGGAAGATTGATTTCTGTTATCGTAGAAGTTCCACAAGTATCCATATACTACAACGGTATCGCCCGTTTGACACTCTGCCGACTTGGCATACCAAATCGTCAGTCCGTTTCCGCTGCCGTTATCCGTGATGACAAATTTAAGTTCGTCACTATCGCCCTTTGTGATTTCTCCGGTAATCGTGCCCTGTACATATACGGCGCTGTCGGAATACTCGCCCTGAGCAAGGCTGCCTATGATCGTCAATGCGTCGGCTACGGTGTAAGGATTATCCAAAGTTCCTTCGCCCGTGAGATCTCCGCCCGGGGTCGGATCCTCGCCCGTTCCGCTCTCGCTGCCGATATATAAATGGATATCGCCGCTAAGATACACTTCTCCGTCATCATAGAAAGAAAGGATATATTCTTCGCCGTCCCACTCGAAAACAAAGTCATCGGAGACATATCCGTAGTAAACGGCGTCTGTATAGAATTCGAGAGAGGATATCTTGTCCGTGGTGCCGTCCTTGGTAATATCTATGCTGTCTCGGTTGACTTTGACCGTGATAAATTCATCTTCGAAGATTTCTTCCGTATCCCAATCCGCAGCAAACAGTTTGTAAGACTTGTCGACGTATTTCGACCAATCGTCAGACGGGTTGCCTTCGAAGTTGGCGTCGCTTTCGTAGCAATAACAAAATTCTCCGTTTTCATCCGTCAACTGTACCTTATCGTCGGGGTAAATGAAGAAATACCAACGGGTATCGTCCCACAAGAAGCATAACAAATCTATGCCATCTTCCGGCTCGTCGGCGACGAACTCTATATACGCAGCGTCAATAGTTGAGACCGAACCGTGCGTAATGACAATGCTATCCGCCTTGACTTCCAACGTGAGCGCGTCCGAGGTGTCGTCTATCTCGACGAGTTCGTATGTGTCGATGTACTCTTCCCATTCCGACGTGTCTCCGCCCGGGGTCGGGGGAGTAACTTCTCCGCCGCCCGAGGGATCTTGTCCGTTGACCTTGACTATCGCCAACTCGACGTTCTTGTAATCTGCCATCTCTGCTGTGTACGATTGAGTTGTGTTATTGTAGAAGTTCCACAAGTATCCGTATACTACAACGGTATCGCCCGGTTGACACTCTGCCGGCTTGGCGTACCAAATCGTCAGTCCCTTTCCGCTGCCGTTATCCATGATGACAAATTTAAGTTCGTCATCATCGCCCTTTGTGATTTCTCCGGTAATCGTGCCCTGTACATATACGGCGCTGTCGGAATACCCGCCCTGAGCAAGGCTGCCGATGATCGTCAATGCGTCGGCTACGGTGTAGGGATTATCCAAAGTTCCTTCGCCCGTGAGATCTCCGCCCGGGGTCGGGGGAGTTACGCTGCCGCCGCCGTGATCGCCGTCGCCCTCAACGTATTCCACAATGGTCGGCTTGGCTTTGTCCGAGCTGCCGCCGCCGTACATCTGAATTTCTCCGTTGAACTTCTCGATGAAGCCGTACACCGTCACTTGGTCGCCCGGTTGCAGAACGGTTATATCCACCGTGGGCGTTGCAAAGAAAACGTAAAAGTCGGGACCGCCGTCCTCGGTGTCGGACAGGTGGAAACTCCAATCGCCCTGACCGCCTTTATAAGGCGTAGACCCATTGCTTGTGGATCCCGCAACTACATATCCCTTGACATATACCGCGTCATCGGTAAATTGGTCGTCGGACAACATACCTCCGACGCCGAGGGCTTCTATCGGGGTATACGGATTGTCCCTTGTTCCCTTGTCGCTCGGGGTCGGTTCGTCGCCCCCGCCGACGTCCGTCTTGGGAGCCACGCGGCTTACCGCCACGGTAAAGTTGTTGCCGTCCTCGTTATATTTCTTGCCGTCCTCGTCTACCAACGTTGCGCGAAGCTTGTAGTTGATGTCTGCCGAACGCGTATCGGGGATATTGACCGTAACCGTACCGTTACTCTCCGTAACGGTGACGAGGTCGGTATCCTCGACAGTCCACTTTACGTATACGGTTGCGTCGTTGTTCTTGTCGTCCTTGACCGCAAGAGTCCTGTCAAGCGTATAGCTTGCGGGGGTCTGCTCGGTCTTTTTGAGTTCGCTCTCCAACGCGGACAAGGCGCCGCGCAGGATATCTGCGGTCAGCTTTCCCTCGTCGTCGCCCCCGCCGACGTCCGTCTTGGGAGCCACACGGCTTACCGCCACGGTAAAGTTCTTGCCGTCCTCGGTATACGCCTTGCCGTCCTCGTCTACCAACGTTGCGCGAAGTTTGTAGTTGATATCCGCCGAACGAGTCTCGGGGATATTGACCGTCACTTCGCCGTCGCCTTCGGTCACAGTGATAAGATAGGTATCCTCGATGGTCCACTTGATGTAGATATCGCGTAAGTTGCCTTTCTCGTCATAGCTGCCGATGGTTTTCTTCAATGTGTAGCTTGCGGGAGTCTGCACGGTTTGTTTGAGTTCGCTCTCCAACTTGGTTATTTCGCCGAGCAAAGTATCGTCGTCGAAATCGGGCGAACACGCAACAAATACCATAGCCGCAATTGCCAAAACAAGTGCTAAACAAATAAATGCGCGCCTCTTCATTGTCTTCTCCTTGTATATATTTATTCGCCCAAATAAAAAAGGGCTATCCGATTGTTATTTTACAACTTTCGACAGCCCGTGTAAATATATTTTTTATTAAATTTTATAATAAATTACCTAAATTAAATCAATTGCCGAGGTTGACCTTTTGTTCAAGCAGCGACGTATTGGTATGAGCGTTGTTCTGCACATATACGGACACATTGAACGTTCCGCTCTTGCTCAAAAGGAAATCTTTGGTAATAAGTCGGTAATTGTACATTTCGACGCCCCTCTTGGTAAGCGGCACGGGGTCGAAGCCGCTTCGGAACGCCGAAGCAAAGTAGTTGTAATTGCGATTGGCGTTCTGGTGGAACAGCAGATAATCGATGACGGCTATTGTGTAGTACACATCGTCGCGGTTCTGTATCGGCTCGCCGTTGACGCGCCACATGCTTTGCGTATCGTATTCCATTTCCTTGATTATGTCCTTGCCGGATACCTTGGCGATATACACGACGTTGTCGAAGGGGATAGCCTCATACAGCTCGGAATACGTCACCTTGCCCGAATCCAACGCACTGCGCGCGTTGTTGCAAATGGCGAGGTCTATATCGTATCCCTGCGAGTCTGCGTACTCCGCCATTGCGTGGCAAACCAGGCGCGGCACGGCATTGCGGCTACCCAACGAGCTGTTTATCGTGGCGAGGACTTCGTTGCGCTCGTCCTCGATAGCGTCGTTGGAGTTGTCGATAAGGTGTTCCACTTCGTTTCTTACCGACGCGTCTACGTTTGTAAGACTTTCGTAGGGGATATTCTCGGACGTTGCGTCGACGACGTTGCCGTTATTCAACGTAAATCTGACGTGCGACACATATTCTCCGTAGCGTCCGCCCTGAATAAAGGGTATGCCCTCCACTTCGTAATTTTGCTCGGAGTGGGTGTGTGCGCAGAACACTGCGTCGACGCACTCGTTCAAGCCCGCCGAGGTGGAAGGCTTTTGATAATTTTCCTTTTCGCCGACTATATCCTGCGGACCCGCGTGGACGCTTGCCACCACCACGTTGCAATGCTGTTCCTCGCGCAATTCGGCGGCGAGTTCCTTGATAATGGGCAGCGGATCCTTGAAGCCGATATCCTGCACCAATTGAGAGCTGATAGAGGTTATCTGATCCGACCCGATAACGCCGATAACGCCCACTTTGATCCCGTTGACGTCCTCGACTATGTACTTGTCCGCAAGGTCGTCGGCAAATTCGCCCCACCCCGCGTCGCGGCTCCAATTGTAGATATTGGCTCCGAGGAACGGTATGCCGCTGTTCTGGGACAGGTTGCGCAGATTGTCCAAACCCCAATCGAACTCGTGATTGCCGAATGTCATTTCGTCAAAGCCCGCCGCCTCCATACAGTCGGTCAGCAGCTTGCCGAAATTGCTGTTGGACTCCATCGACCCTTGAAACATATCTCCCGAGTTGACGACGATGGCTCCCTCCGCCTTGCGCGCGGCGAGATATCCCGCTATGCGCGGCATCTTGTCCACCGCCCCGTGAAAGTCGTTGACGGCGTACACGTCCACCGTATGCGTGCCCGTAATCTTGTTCGGACCGTCCGTCGGATGACACGCCGCCACACACAACGCAAGCACAAATATTGCCAAAAGTAAAGCGATAGATAAATTTCTCTTTTTCACAAAAAATCTTCCTATACTTAAATATATTCCGCAAAAAACGCCTTGCGGACAGAGCAAATGGGTTACATTGATAGATGGCAAAAAAGATGAAAAAACTACGGAGCCTTTCGTTTGGGCGGTGAACGCCGCGAAAGTTGCGCAAAAAACGAACGAAACTACTAATATCCGCGGTCAACCATATTTGTTGACGCTATTCTATCATACGGATATTATACAGTATTTTCTGTCCTTTTGCAATACCCTGAGAGTAAATAAAAAACTATTTCGCGCGTGTTTTTACAAAAATTCAGGCTCTATGGCAAATGTTGGGATATAGAAGTGAATGAAATAAACAAGCCTACGTCTGTCGCCTCGTCGGGGTCCCCGTCAAGTCCACCGCACAGACCTGAATGGAACAAAAATCGGCGCCTCCGATAAATTCGAAGGCGCCTTCGTCAATCGCCGCGGCAATGCTCTATGGTCGGAAAAATTTAATTGTTACCATTGCTTTGCCGCCGGCGTAAGACTTTTACACACATACAGAGGTCAGGAGAATCAACCCACGGCGGTTATTGCGATAGCCGCATAGTTGTTATTCGTCGAATAACCGATAAAGTATCCCTTGACGGTATACGTCTTGCCCGCTTCGAGAGTGAAGTTGCTCGGCAGATACGCGGGTTCGATCTTAACGTCGCTGCCCGAGACGTTGATAGTGAGGAAATTGCCGTCCTGTCCGACGGTTGTCGTCCAGGTGTATTCGCGGCATCTCGTTACGGATATCGGGCTTGTCAGCGTCGGCCATTCGTCTGCGATAGCTACGGTCAACGTCGTTGCGGCGGGGACGGTTATCGTCTGGTCCACCTTGGACGTAGACAAGCTGTTGTTGTAGGAGAATTGCAACATATTGTTGAACGTCGATACATATCCGGATACCTGTATCACGTCGTCGAGCGCGTACTCGGCTACGGCGTCTCTGTCATATACGAGTATGCCTGCGGTTCCGTCGTGGATAACGAGCGATTGCGTTGTCTTTGCCACCACCTTGCCTATCACGGTGTAGAATTGGTTGTTTTCCGTAACTTGGCTGATTGCGGTGCTTACTGTGACGGCGATATCTCTGCTTATACCGCCCGCCGTTGCGGTGATCGTCGCCGAGCCTGCCTTTTCGCCCTTGACGACGCCGTCGGTTATGCTGATAGCGCTCGGGTCGGTACCGCCGATCTCGTAATGGACGTCTGCCAACGCTATACCGCCACCGACAATGGGACTCAATTCATAAGTGCTGCCGATACCGAGATTGATGCTGTCGCGGTTAAAGCCGAGATACGGTATCTGATCCGCTTCGGGTGCGGCTTCGCACTTGGTTATCACAAACGACGCATATTGGTTGCTTGTGCTGTAACCCGCAAAGTACCCTTCGAGATTGTATGTCGTGCCGAGGACAATATCCGCAAGAGCCACTTCCGACTCGACAACTACTCCGTCATAAGTCAGGCTGTAAACATTGAACCCGTTGCGCTGACTTGCGACCGCCGTCCAGGCGTACAGTTTGACGTCGGCTTGTGTGCGAGCGCTCACCCAACCGCTCAACAGACTCTCGGTGAGGGGCGTTGCTGTGGGCTTATAGGCGGTGCCGCTTACCTTCTCTACGACAACGCCGGGATTGTAGGAGAACTGCCACAGTCCGTTGTACTCCGAAACCGTGCCAGCAACGCTTACATAATCGTCTACATTCAGACCGGAAACTTGCTTGACGTCATATACCATAATACCGCCGCTTGCGTCCGCGATAATTGCCGAGCTTGTGGTCTTGGCGACAACGGTACCGCGTATTAAATAAGTACCTGCATTAGCTATATTTGCAATTCTGCTTACTTCCGACTCATAAATAACCAAAACCACATTTACTGATTTGGCAGTATCCTCAACAGACGTAACCGTTATGGTAACGGTTCCGACATCAAGAATATCCACTTCTTCGCTCTTTTCGTTCCATTTAGCTATGGTTTCGTCAGATGAGCTAACCGTATAAGCATCGGTTGTCGACGCATTTTCTATCGTCACACCTAAATTTACAGATAATGTTAAATCATTTACGGCTATATACTCTTTGGCAACGCGTATTTGCAGTTGTCCCGCAACAGGGGACAGTGTCTGAATCATCACTCCGGCAAAAGGCGTGGATGATGTGTTGTTGAACCCCGTAAAATACGCCGTAACGTTATAATTAACGCCTGCTTGCAAATTGAAAACGCCCGTATTGACATAAAGCGGTTCGATTTGGAAATCGATATCGTAGTCGGCGGGAGTCAATGCCCAATAGCTGCCCACTCTCGTCGCTGTTGCCTGCCAGGAGTAACGCTGTACGTCTCCGAGAGCAAGCGTTCCTGCCGCCGCCTTGGTCTGCCACTCCTTGGCTTTATCCGGCGACAATGCCGTTACGGGGGTCTCGTCGGGCGTCTCGGCGGGGGTTATCTTCTCCACGGGAGACTCGCTGTTGTAATTGAGTTGTAAAATATTGTTATAAACGCTTGCGGCGGCTGAGATCTGAATGTAATCATTGATATCCACCGCGTCCGCAATACCGTTTCCGTAGATCATAACGTTGGTCGTTCCGTCGGTAATAATAACGCTTCGGGTATTTTCGGCGACAACGCGACCGCGCACGGTATAAGTTTCGCCTGCCTCCTTGATCTGTGCGATCGAGTAGTCGGGTTCATCCTGCATAGGCACGCTTGCTGCTGCGGCAACGCTTGCAAAATTAAGCGTCATCACTGCAACGACAAGCAGAGTTAACAAAGTAAATAATTTTTTCATCGTTTTTCTCCTTTGAGGATTTGACCTCGTATTTTATAAATTTTTGTTGGTTGGGTGGTTTCTCGGTAAATTATTGCATCGGTCCGTCCTCCTTTTTTCCTTTTCTACTGATAATACCTTTCGACCCACGCATTTTTTAAGCAAAATTCAAAAAAAGTTGAAAAAATTTTTCAAATATAACATTTTCAGCGCAAAATAAAGGGTCGAAATACACTTTCGACCCATTTTCGACTTAATTGTATGATGATTGTACTCTCAATAATAAAACGTCATTCCGACTATTGCAAAGTTGTTACCCGTTGTCCATACTGTCAGCAATTCAATGTTTTGTGTGGCTTCGGCAAAATCGAAAGATACTTCAAATGCACTTTCTATCTTACCGTCCCAATTATCACTGTCCGTTTTGTCTTTTTGATACGGTTGACTGTTAACAGAAAATTGTATGGTTGTCGCATCGCTGTACGGAATAAGTTTCAGCGTAAGTTTACTTATCTGATGTTGCGTTGTTATGCTTATTGTGCAAGAATTGTCTCGTCTCGGATGAGCAAAGTAACCAATTCCTTTGCCCTCTTCTCCCGCTTCAAAAGCATTGATTGTCTTAAATTCGGTTATCTCGGTTTGACCCGGAGTCCAAACATTGATGTAAGAGTCAAGTATATCGGTGTCGTTGGGTAAATTGTAATGATAATATGAGTTATTACAAACCGTGTCCGCCGTAAACTTATCCGTCCAATCATAAACGGCTTTGATTGCCTGTTGCTCTTCGCTAACGGTAATCGTAACTTCGTTGGACGTGACATCGCCGCATTTTACCGACACTTTTACCTCGCCTGCGGCGACAGCGGTAAGCGTTGCTCCCGTCTTGTCCCCTTCCACGGTGGCTTTGTTTTGGTCAGACGATGTCCACACTACGTCATCGAATATCGCGTTGGCAGGGGCTACACTCTTGACTTTTATTTCAACAGAATACGGAACGACGACCTCGGTATTTTCCGCCTCGATAACAATAGATTCCAGCGAGGGGAATGTACAACTCTTCAATTCGTTCATGTTGCCTCTTGCCGTAAATGTTTCATCAACAAACGCAATGCTGTGCGCATAAAGAATAACCTCGCAGTTATCCAAACCGCCGTTCATATCAGGTATTACTATATCATTGAGTTTGTTATGTTCGACAGAACATTCTATCTTCTTATTATTGCTGCCTACAAGGGCAAATGTCCAAGTACCGCTGGCACTTACCGTCGAACCCGCGGCAACCGTTCCGAGAATATAAAATCCGTGACTCGCGTCGGCTTGTAAATACTCGCCTTCCGACGCCGACATCAAACTTATTGCCTCATCTACCGTCAAGGGATCCTCTTGTTTGGAGCCTTTGACGTCTCTGATCTCGACCGTAACGGAAGCGGAAATATCGGTGCCTTTTGCGGTTGCGGTAAGGGTGATCGAACCCGCCTGATCCTTGTACTTTACGCTTGCGCTTGCGGTTGTTTCGCTTGTTCCGTCTACCGTCGTAACGGTTGCCTTATCGCCGTTTTCCACCGTCCAGACAATATCTTGCGGAGCATTGGACGGTTCTACCGTCGCCGTAACATAAATAGAATTGCCCTCAATCGGAAGAAGATATCGCGTTCCGGTTGTGCTTAATTTTACCGATTCCACTTCCGCAGGAGGAATGGGGGCAAACTCTACTTTTACAAGGTTGGGGGTATATTTGTCTCCCGTGGGGCTTACGCTTGCGGGAAGATACGCAATTTTGTATGCGCCTTGATACAATTCCAGGAAGCCGTGTATTATTACTGTTGCTCCGTCAAGAGCGCCGTTTTTCTCCTCCGGCTTGTCCGTAACGGACGCGTCCACCTTGGCTTGGCAGGTTACTTTCTTTTCTCCTGTGCCGAGCGTAAACGACCATTCTTTATAGTTGTTTATCGTAGAGTCTGTGTTTACAACGCCTTGCACATAATACCCGTCTTTATTGGAAGCGTTTACGACTACGCCGCTGCCCGCTTCTTCCATAAGAGCGATTGCTTCGTCGGGGGTGAGAGGATTGTCTTGCGTCAAGCCCTTGTTTTTATCCTGTGCCGCATTTACCGTGACGGAGATCTCCGCCTTGACGGTGCTTGCAACCGTGCTTGTTGCCGTTACGGTAGTCGTCCCCGCGGAAACCGCCGTGATAACGCCGTCGTCATCTACCGTTGCAACGGCGGGAGTTGCCGACGTCCAGGTGACGCTCTGCACGGCGTCGCTCGGTTGGAACGTAAGCGTAGGCTTGGACGACTTGGCTCCGATATCCAACGTTACGTTGGAGGGGCTTACCGTTATGGCAGTGGGCTTGATGTCCGATGACTGCGCCGTTACCTTGACCGTTACCGTCGCTTGGACGGATTCTGCTTTTTTGGACTTGACTGTGACAGTGGTTTCGCCTGCCTTGACGCCCGTGACGACTCCTTGGTCGTTGACCGTGGCAACGGAAGTATCTGCCGACGTCCAGGTGACGGATTGATCTGCGTCGCTCGGTTGAAATTTAAGCGTGGGCTTGGCTGACGACTTGCCGACTTCCACCGATACCGAACTCGGATCGACGGTGATTGACGTCGGCGCAGGCTTCTTTTCGCAAGCCGCGATCACCGATACAAACGCAAACAGCATTGCAACTACCAACAGCATTGCAATCGTTCTCTTTGTTTTCATTGTTTTCCTCCTAAATAATTTTATTTCAAAGCAAAGACAAACAACATTGTTTGCTTACGCTTTGTTTCGTATTATACCCCCGCCCAAAAGTCAGTCCTATGGATTTTTTGCTGAAAATTGTATTATGATACAGAAGCGGGCGGGGGTGCGCGCTATCGCCAATGGGCATTGCTGCCCGTTGGTTCTAATATAAATACCTTTCATTTTCAAATAAATTAAGCGCCGATTCCATTTTATTGCAATTTGGTTTACTTTGTTCGCAAAAAGTCAACCATTTATGACAGTTTACTGCTCAATGTGACAATAATATACTGCTATTTTGAACGGTTGTCAAGTACCAAATTGAAAAACGACTATATAATAAATAGGGGTAAAATATGTTTATACAGCGCTTTGAAGAATTGCTCAAAGAAACAAATACCAACAAGGCAACCGTCGCGGCAAAGACAGGGATCCCGCTGGAAACCATATGCAATTGGTTCAACAGGAACAGCTGCCCCTCGGTTGACAAAGTTGCCAGGATCGCCGACTTCTTTGAAGTGAGCGTCGATTACCTGCTCGGCAGGCAGTCGGATATTGGTATCGTCGAGGTGCAACACGAGCTTACCGCCGACCAGGAAGAAATGTTGAAGATATACAACCGCCTTTCATCGCAAGACAAGTCCCAACTGCTTGCCTTAGCGAAGAGACTCCTCTCTTGATCGTTTTGTTTTCCGCAACCGCTCTCTGCGGTTTTTTTTTATTTTTTTAATTATGCGTCGTCTCGCACCGTTCATTATTTTTAATGATAATTTATCACTAATTTTATTGATTGTCAATAATTTTAATGAATATTCTGTAAAATTATTGTCAGTGAGGTGCATTATGTTTTTGGAACGGTTTGAGTCGCTTATGCGAGAAAGAAATTTGACCAAAGCACAACTGATACGGGCGACTGGTATTACCGAAGGCGCGATCGACGGTTGGCGGAAGAAAGGAACGCTGCCCACGTCCGAATATCTTGGCAGACTTGCCGACTTCTTTGAAGTGAGCGTCGATTACCTGCTCGGCAGGCAGTCGGATATTGGCATCGTCGAGGTGCAACACGAGCTTACCGCCGACCAGGAAGAAATGTTGAAGATATACAACCGCCTCTCATCGCAAGACAAGTCCCAACTGCTTGCCTTGGCGAAGAGATTTCTTTCTTAATCGTTTTGTTTACACAACCGCTTTCTGCGGTTGTTTTTTTGTGCGAATTTTCTTTCGTCATCTGTGATACGCCCACCGCCGAATCGTAACGCTTTTTTATCGTTTATTTTTCGCGTAAATGCAACGAAATTTTTTAATTATTCCTCGATGTTCTGATATTTGACGGCGCTAACGCTACACTTGCACAAAGACAACGCGACATTCTTTTTATGCTAACGTCAAATTTTCGTCCCCTTCGTCGAAGAACAACAGAGTTTATTTGTTTTGGCCTTCAAAAATACCGCCGAACATGAATCTGGCAAGAAAATTGCAGAACTTGACGTGCCTGCAAGTATCGTTTATAAAACTTTAAGATTATTAATAGATGGAAAGAATACGTGAAAAATGCAGTGATTTATGCAAGATCAATAAAGCCGAACACTTAGTAAGCGACAAGAAATTGTATCCATCTGCAACAAATGGGAAAAGGTGTTAGAAAATTTTTCAAATAGATTACAAAAGTAATCTCAAATCATTCTCCAATTATTTTATTTGAAAGATACAACAATCACAAACCAATTATTGGCGTAAAACAATACGAGCCCAACAAGTGCTGTCGGGTTCGTATTATTCTGCTTTGGCGGCACGTCGGCATCCGAATTTGAACTGTTAAGATGCGGACACCACTTGGTTGTAAAAGAGATCTTTTGAGAATAACCTATGAGCGATTTAATTTCAGCTTGAGATTCTCAACATTACGGCATACAACTTCGAGTTTGTCATGATCCCGTTGAAGTTTATCACACACTTTTGCGTATTGTGTTGAATGCAGCCAATTGCTTTGATAGACGAAGTCCCTATAACATTCATGACACCAATAGTTCCTTTTTTGTGCCATTTGTCCTAAAAAATTATAATCCGATGCACTAAGTTCTGGATTTCCATCGGAATTATCCAACTGTTTCAGCTTCCTGACAATTTGTCCAAAGGTTAAACTGTCAAGCGAATCTCTTGTCTCATAAATATCTCCGACGTGCATAAAGGAGTATATCCACTTTAAATCGCCCTCGATAATCTGACAATATTTAATGGTCTCGCTATGGAGATATGTAAACGTTTCATAATTCATATCAATACCTACCATTAGGATTAAACACAAATGGAAACGAACAAGCTGTTATTGTAGCAAAACATTGCATGATAGCGTTTTGTATGTCGGGACGAAGCCTGCCAAATGCTTCTCCACAACCAAAAAATTTATCAATAAAGTCAATTGCAAGATATGCTTGCGGATCATTTTCTTTTATAAGTTGCTTTAATGCTATTTTAATAGCTTCTTTTTGCGATTCATTCATAATGATGATGTCACAATCCTTTTAATTAGTTTCCTTTTCTCCCATCCGTAAGTAGACGAGAATTGCTTTGTTGCAGTACCCGAAGTTGAGAGCGAGCCATATCGTTGAGGCGTTGCAAACGCTCTGTTTGTGGAACGCCTTGCTCAATCAAAATAGCGTTATAGCTTTCCATATTAGCAATCACAAGCAGTTGCTCGATAGTGGCATAATCGCGGATATTGCCCTTCAAAGTCGGATTTTCTTTGCGCCACTGAGCGGCAGTCTTGCCGAATAAAGCGACGTTAAGCAAATCGGCTTCGTCGGCGTAAACATATTTAAGTTGTTCTTCCGTAAGCGTCGGAACGATATTTTCTTTAATTGCGTCGGTATGTATGCGATAGTTGACTTTGGCAAGTTCGCGCTTCGATGTCCACTCAAGTTCCTTCTGCTCGGATATTTTCAGGCGTTGGAATTCTTTGATGAGATACAATTTGAACTCTGCGGACACCCAGCTCGCGAACTCAAATGCAATATCCTGATGTGCATAGATACCGCTATTGTATTTGCCCGCAGAGACCGTCAACCCGATGCCGTTCAATTTTTGAATCCATTGGGAAGGAGTGATCATGAATGCGTTTGTGCCAGCGTCCTTTGTAACCGTATCGAATTCGACACGGTTAAAATCGGGATTATTGAGTTCTTCCCACACGGCAAGAAAGCGCAAAGTTTCCTTGCTCCGAAGCCAAGTATAAACGGTAAACCTCGGATCGGATGGATTTTTGAACTTTGCAATGTCCGTAAGCGAAATATAGTCCGATTGGTCTACTTTCTTATATTTGACGTTCAGTCCTTTTACCGTAATTTCCTTGTTAGACATATTCACTCCTTCGTTATTTAAGTTGCGACTTTAATTCTTGAAAGCTATCTAAGGCGCTTTGCAGGTTTTCTAATATCTCGTCCGCCAAAACTTCGGGATCGGGAAGATTATCCAAATCGGCGAGCGACTTATCTTTGATCCAGAATATATCGAGGCTGGTCTTGTCTCGTGCATAGATTTCATCAATGCTAAATTTACGCCACCGTCCATCGGGATTTTCGGGAGACCAAGTTTCTTTCCTCTCATGACGGTTCAGCGGATTATAACACTGTACAAAATCCTCCAAATCGCAATCATTCATAGGGTGTTGTTTCAACGTGAAGTGCATATTGGTGCGCAAGTCATAAATCCACACCTCTTTTGTCTGCCGCTCGGCGCTTGCGGGGCGTTTGTCAAAGAATATAACATTCGCTTTCACGCCCGGCTTATAAAAGATACCTGTCGGCAACCGAAGAATGGTGTGCAAATCGGTTGTTTCAAGCAACTTTTTTCTGACAATCTCGCCCGCGCCGCCCTCAAATAAGACATTGTCGGGGACAACGACGGCAGCTTTGCCCGAGGCTTTCAGGATCGTGTTGATATGCTGAATAAAGTTAAGCTGTTTGTTTGAGCTCGTCGTCCAAAAATCAGAACGATTGTAGACCAAGTCTTCTTCCTCTTGTTCGCCTTCTTCGTTGGTGAAGGTAAGCGAGGATTTCTTGCCGAATGGAGGATTTGTCAAAACATAGTCTACACGATAACCGGGGTCTGTCAGCAGGGAGTCTCCTTGTGCGACAGGAACATTCCCATAAATATCGCCGATATTATGTAGATACAGGTTCATCAAACACAACTTGAATGTGTTAGCAACAAGTTCGTTTCCATAGAAAGTTTCGTTTTTCAGAAATTCTTTTTGCTCTCTGTCAAGAGTATAATTTTGTGGATCTGCAAGAAAGTCTTGTGCGGCAAGGAAAAAGCCTCCGCTTCCGCAACAGGGATCGGCAATTGTTTTCAACGGTTCGGGGCGCAAGCATTTTACCATAGCACGAATCAACGGACGAGGGGTGAAATACTGTCCTGCGCCGCTCTTGACGTCTTCGGCATTCTTTTGGAGCAATCCCTCGTAAATTTCGCCCTTGACATCTGACGACATCGAAACCCACTTTTCTTTATCGATCATTTGTACAATTCGATAGAGGATGGCGATATTGCTGATTTTATTGATTGCGCCTTTGAAAATCTTTCCGAGGATACCGCCGCAATTTCCCAACATTTCGAGCGTCTTTTTATATTGATTTTCCAGATCGGCTCCTGTAAGAGTATTCATGTCTATCCATGTAAAACCCGTGGGAACCCCCACATTGCGGTTATATGGCGGTTTGAAATACTCGTCCGACATCTTCAAAAAAATCAAATATGTCAACTGCTCGAGATAGTCGCCGTAAGATACACCGTCGTCCCGAAGGGGATTACACATTCCCCATACTTTTGAAAT
>CANQNJ010000012.1 GCA_947625185.1 uncultured Clostridia bacterium | reverse complement strand
TGCTGTGCAATGTGGACCTCAACACGCCCATAGCGGTGGATATTTACGCAAGCAGCTTTGACGCAAAGGAAGTTATCGCAGACGAGATCGATAGATACAATGCCGGCGTCGATGAGGAACAACAGATCGACGCAACCGACTTTGTCGCCATTATGATGAATGCCGTCACGCGCATTATCAACGCCGTAACCTATGTGCTTATCGCGTTTGTGGCTATCTCGCTCATCGTTTCGTCGATAATGATCGGCGTCATTACGCTGATATCCGTACAGGAGCGCACCAAGGAGATAGGCATACTGCGTGCGATCGGCGCGTCCAAGAGAGACGTGTCGAGCATGTTCAACGCCGAGACCATCATTATCGGCTTTGCGGCGGGGCTGATAGGCGTGCTTGCCACATATCTGTTGTGTATACCCATCAACCTCATACTGCACGTGCTTACGGGCATAGGCAGCCTCAATGCCGTTTTGCCGCCCCTTGCCGCGGTGATACTTGTGGCGATCAGTATGGTGCTGACGCTGTTCTCGGGGCTTATCCCCTCGCGCAGCGCCGCCAAGAAAGACCCCGTCGTCGCCCTGCGCACCGAATAACAACGGCTCTATGCCATATGTTGGGGTAAAGGTCATAAAGAGGTATAAGCCTGTTTTACCCCAACATTATGCCATAAGAGCCTTCCGACGGTCGCTCGGGTATTCGGTGCAAAAAGGCTTCGCTTCGGGCACGGCGTGCCCTCGTTGCAGATTATTTTGCACCGAATACCCTTCCTCGTGGTGTTACAAGGTCGGGGGTGTTATTAAAACTTAGTTGACCGTGTATACCCTGCAAAAAGGCTTCACTTCGCGCACGGCGTGCCCTCGTTGCAGATTATTTTGCACCGAATACCCTTCCTCGTGGTGTCACAAGGTCCCCGTCCACCCACCCCTGTCCGCAGGGACAAGGTCGGAACCTGCGTATATAAAGCCGTCCCTTCGGTGCGCATAGGCTTTATCGTAAAATAAATATATTGCGCCTAAGGGAAGGGGGACCGCTTGCGGTGGAAGGGACTGACGGGAAGAAAGTGGAATTTGCACTTTGTGCAAGCCCCGCGCAGGTTGCCGCTTGCAACGGAATTTACACTTTGTTCGCTGCTATGCGCGATACGCGCATCTCCGCGCGCGAAAATTCCGCTTGGATAAGATGCAGACTTGTATTTCGTTCACCTCCACATCCCGACATTTTTAGCAGAAACAAATAACACTGCATAAAGAACCGAACCCCGTTGCGGGGCTCGGCTCTTTTAAGTATTTGATAGATGATGTTTTGATTTCCGAAAAGAGAATGTGCGGTTATTCCGCTTTACGGTAAGTACGGTTATGTGTTTGAGTGTAAATAAAAATTATTTCAAGTCTGCCTTGCGGAAGCTTATCCAACCGAGAAATACGAACAGTATTTCGAGCGGAACGATGTAGAGCAATATTTTGCCGACGAGCGTGCCTTCGGGACGGCCGACGTCCAATAACGTCGCGTTATACAGGGGAAGCCAGGTCAGATTGAGGTTCATTGCGTTGTCGGGAGCAAATATCTCAAATAATTGCAGCAGTTGCACGATCGTCTCGAATACGCTCGGCGCCACAAGGCAAATGACGATGGTGCAGGCGAGCGTCGGAGCCAATCTGCGCGTGGCAAAGAGGAACATACACATCATAGATTGTACGAATATCGTCGTTATCAACCCCATCGCAAACGCAAGGGCGATGGCGCCGAACACTTTTGCCGCCGACATACCCACGAAGCCGAAGGACGCGCCGAAGAATATTATCGTGGACAGCATAGATACGCACATAAAGCTTGCGCCTATCGTCAGGGCGATGAGCAGATGAGACAGATACAGCTCCAATCTGCTGTGGTTGGCGACGATTGCGTTTCGGAAAGTGCCGTAAGAGAAATCTCTGCTGAGGAATATCGCCGAACAAATCACCGCAAGCAATGCGGACATATGTACCAATTGACCGTATTCGGACAGTGCCGCCGAGGACAGCCCGAGACTGCGTCCGAATTCCGCTATGTCGAAGTCGGTTTGTTCAAGTGTATTCAATAACCCCAACATGCCCCATAACAAAAGCATGGTTATCAAGGGCAACACCGCGGTAACGCCGAACAGAGTCCAGAAAAGTTTGCTTTTTTTGAGACGGTAAAATTGCGTTTTGAGAATGTTTGTCATTGTGCGCCTCCTTCGCCGTTGTTGTCGGATAGGGTCTGCATATAGTATTCTTCCAACGAATCCCCCACCTGCGTTATGGCGAGTACTTCCACGCCGGCGGAGGACAGCGTCAGCACCAATTCCGTCGTGGGCGCGTCGGATACTATTTCAAGTTGAGTTGCGCCGACTATTTCCGCGCGGCCGAGCTTGTCAAGCGCTTCCTTCGCCACGCCCGTCTTGTCTACCGTCAGTCTGTATTTCTTTTGAGTAAAGCGATCCAATTCTTCCGCGGTGACGTGTCTGAGCAACTTTCCTTTGTCCATAATGTAGAATTCCGTCGCAAATTTACTCAATTCCGACAGGATATGGCTGGATATCAGCACGGTAACGCCGTTGTCGCGATTGAGCCTGACGAGGAGGTCGCGTATTTGCTTTATGCCTTCGGGGTCGAGTCCGTTGGTGGGCTCGTCCAATAACAGCACCTCGGGCTTGCCGACGAGAGCCATTGCGATGGCGAGGCGTTGGCGCATTCCCAGAGAGTAATCCTTTACCTTCTTCTTGACGTTGGGATCGAGTCCCACAAGGATCAATGTCTGTGCGAGATACCGTTTTTCGACGGATACCCCCAACAGGGTGCATTGCAATTCCAGGTTGTCCATTGCGGATACGTCGTTGTACAAAGAGGGCTGTTCCACGATCGCCGCCACGGCGGTACTCGTACGCTTGTCGGGCAGCAGTTCGCAGCTGCCTTCCGTCGGCTTTGCAAGTCCCGTCAGCAATCGGATAAGCGTCGTCTTGCCCGCTCCGTTTTTGCCCACAAGACCGACAATAGCGCCTTTGTTTATCGTCATATCGACGTGGTCGACGACGCAAACGTTATTGTACGTCTTAGTTAAGTTTGTCGTTGTGATAACAGCTTCCGACATAATAACCTCCGATATTTGTTGAATTTAATTATATACCATACGCAAGGCGTTTTGCAACAATTACGTCTAAAAAACTTTGCCCGCGTATCTTGTACTAATCCAAAAAAACGCTTGACGGATTTATCTTGACATAGTACAATATGATAGCAAATAATTTGAGAGGTGAGCTATATGAAACAAGGTATACATCCCAACTATCACGCTGCGACTGTTGTATGTGCTTGCGGAGCAACCTTCGAAACCGGAACCACCAAGGATACCGACGTAATCAAGGTGGAAATTTGCAACAAATGCCATCCCTACTTTACGGGTAAGCAGAAGTTGGTAGACGCCGGCGGAAGAGTTGACAAGTTCAAGAAGAAATACGGCCTGCAATAGCGGTAAAAAAATCAGAACAGCCGATATATTTCGGTTGTTCTTTTTTTTGTGCGTGTAACAATTTTTACGGCGCTGCGCATACAGTACAATATGAAGATGGAAGAGATCCCGCGCCGAGTGCATTTTGTCGGCGTCGGAGGGGTGAGCATGAGCGGTTTGGCGCAGCACCTTCACAGTCTCGGCTACTCCGTCAGCGGCAGCGACAGAACGGATTCGGACAGAACGGACGCGCTTTCCGCGCTCGGTATAGCAGTGCATATAGGGCACAACGCGGCAAATATCGGGGACGCACGTCTCGTGGTAAGAACGTCCGCCGTTACCGAGAGCAACGAAGAAATCGCCGAGGCGCACAGACGCGGCGTGCCGGTAGTGCTTCGCGAAGAGTTGTTGGGAGCTGTTTTCAACAGCTTCGACAGGCGCATAGCGATCTGCGGCACGCACGGCAAAACCACCGTCACTGCGATGATACACGAAGTGTTGTCGGCGGCGGGGACGGAACATACCGCGCTGATAGGAGGCGTGTATCGCGGCAACAATTGGTACGGCGGCAGCGGTACAGTGGTGGCGGAGGCTTGCGAATTCAACAGAAGTTTCCTTTATCTGCATCCGACTCTGTGCGTATGTCTCAACGCCGAATACGATCATCCCGATTGCTATCGGGACGAAGAGGACGTCAGGCGCGCATTCGCGCAGTTTCTGTCCGGCGTGGACGACTCGGGACATGTAATACTTCCGAGCGAACTCAAAGGGTTGTATCCTCATCGCAACCGTACCCTCTTCGACAAGGCATATACCGTGCAAAATCTGTCGTCGGATGGCGGCAAACCGCAATTTGACGTTCTGTCGGACGAAACGGTCCGTATCCGATTGGCTGTCCCCGGTGAACACAACGTGCGCAATGCTTTGGCGACTCTCGCCGTTGCCGAGCAACTCGGTTTGCCGATGGAAATCGCCAAGACGGGGTTGGAAAATTTTTGCGGAGTGGACAGACGTTGGACGGAAGCGACGATACCCGATCTCTGCCGCACGGTGTTGGATTACGCGCATCACCCGACAGAACTCGCTTGCAGCGTCGCCACCGCCAAGAGTATGACTAAGGGGCGCGTGTTGTGTGTATTTCAGCCGCACACCTATACACGTACCAAGGCGTTTTGGTCGGATTTTGCGGAGTGCTTCCGCGAGGCTGACGCCGTGGGATACTTGCCCGTATATTCCGCCAGAGAGAAGCCCCTCGCGGGAGTCAATTCCTATCTTCTCGCTCAATCCGCCGCGGCAAAGGGGATCAACGCCTGTTTTTTGGCGGATTTCCTCTCGGCAAAGCGGTGGATATACGGCAACGCCTCCCGTGAAGATATTTTGTTGATATTGGGCGCGGGCGACGTCAACAAACTTGTCGGATTGTTGTAGTTACCAAAGACGAAAATTGTTTTTTTCTTCCTTTTTTTCAATCGCCGCGCCTTATGGGCGCGGTGTTCTGTTTCAGGACAGATACGCCACGTCGCCGCCGCAGTCGTTGCACACGAAGGAGTTTTTCTCCGCGCAGGACGGACACATCTTTTTGCGGCATTTGGTGCATATGCAGTAATCGTTGGGATTTATTTCGTTATTGCAGCCGGAGCATTTCATTGCCATCACCTCTTTACAATTCTTGCCAACGCGTACGATTTTTTGCAAAAAACGAAAAAAATAATTACCCATATTGCGTTTTTTCTGTTTTGCGAAGGCAATTTCGCCGACGCTATTGCAAAAAAAGCCGCATTGTGCTACAATCATAAAAAAGACATTTCGGAGGTGACGTATGGCAAAATACGACGAAGCAAAGGCTATGTACAATACGCTATGTCAGGCTCTTGACAATATGCGATGGAGATACAACAAGGAAGAACACGAAGATGAGTTTAGCGTGTTCACGTCCTCCATCAGCGATGATCTTTTGATAAAGTTGGCTATCCACATAGACGTCGACCGTCAGGTTATGTATCTCAAATCGCCGATGCCCTTTGACGTACCGGAGGCTATGCGCGACACGATGGCTCGCGCAATAATCAGAGCCAATTGGTATATGCTCAACGGCAGTTTCGAGATGGACTATTCGGACGGGTATGTCGGGTTTAAGCTCATTATCCCGTATATGCAGAGTATGCTCAGCACCGAAGCATGCAAATATATGATCATAGTTTCCTGCGAGATGATAGACAAGTTCAACGATAAACTCAAAGCGATAGCCGAGGGACGTATGACGTTGGGCGAATTGCAACGTTTCATCAACGCCAATTGACATTTTCAGCGAACTTCGACCCCGCACCATCGGGGTCGATTTTTTGACTTAAATGGCAAAATGTTGAGGTAAAACAGTTTTATTTTTTCATCTTTTTTACCCAAATATTTGAATAGAGCCTAAAATAAACGGCTTGAACGCACAATCAAGCCGTCAGGTTAAAGCGGAATTTACGCGCGCGGAGATGCGCGTGTCGCGCATAGCAGCGAAAAAAGCGAAAATTCTGTTGCAAGTGGCGACCTGCGCGGCGCTTGCAGCCCACCCCGGGGATGCGTGGGCGTTGCGCGTAAAACCAATCACCACAGTGTGGTGTTGGTAGCTGCCACGAGAGGGCGCACAAGTATATAAATGTACCCGTGCGCCCGTGTACCTTAAAATAGGGGAGACCCCGGCGAAAGTCAAAAAAAAGGAAGCCGAGGTGTCCTCGGCTTCCTTAGTAGTCCGCCCAAGTCTGCGCTTGCGCCCCGTCAGGGGTCGGTTGTGCAGTCAACCGTACAGACTTGCGTTTGGGCGGTAGCTCAAATGGCAAAATGTTGAGGTAAAGCAGTCTTAATTTTTCATAATTTTTTACCCAAACATTTGAATAGAGCCTAAAATAAACGACTTGAACGCACAGTCAAGCCGTCGGGTTGCAATTTATCGTCTATTTTGATTTATCATTTTCCGACAAATCCGAGTACCATTGCGCTCGGTCCGAGGTGAACGCCTATTATCGGGGACAGCAGACGTATCTTGACGTTGGCTTTGGGGTTTGCCTCGCGCACCTTGTCCGCCAATTCGTTGGCATAAGTTATGTCGTTGGCGTGAGTAATGTATACCGTTTGTACGTTATCCGTATCCGCCTTGTCCAGATAATATTGTATCATATTGGCAATGGATTTCTTGTATCCGCGCTGTTTGCCCCACATCGAGAGCGTTCCGTCCGCGTTGAATTGGATAAGGGGCTTTATGTCCATCAGTCCGCCGAAGAACGCAACCGTTCTGCTGATTCGTCCGCCGCGTTTGAGGCTGTCGAGGTCGTCTACATACGCGCACGCCAAGGTCTTGTGCTTAAATTGTTCGATATCGGCAAAGTTCTCTTCGATGGTGAGACCCTTGTCTTTGTTTTCTATCATTCGTTCGGCAATTATGCCCGTTATGCCCGTTGCGCGGATAGAATCCACGGGGACGAATTTTGCGTCGGGGTATTTGTCGTTTAACTCCGTTGCCGCCGTTGCCGCCGAGTTGTAGGAGTTGGACAGTCCGCTGCTGAGACACAAACACAGCACGCTGTGTCCTTCGGCAAGATAAGGCTCGAAGAACTCCGTCCATTTTGCCGGGGATATCTGCGTGGTACTCATCGGCGCTTTTTGTTTGACAAATTCATAGAATTCCACAGGGTCCATTCCATTGTCGTCGTCCGTGTATTGTTTTACTTCGCCGTTGATGATGAATTCCATCGGGATCAACGATATTTTGCCTTCGTCAACGTAGTTTCGCGCCACGTCGCCGGATACATCCATAAACAGCAAATAATCCTTCATATTTATCTCCGGTATCAAGTTTGTGCAGTCGCGCCCGAAATATTGTATTTGTCTTTGAGCGCAACGATAACACAAACAGTATAAAATATCGTCAATTTTCTGTCAAACTGTTTTTGCACAAAAACTTACAATTAGCAGGATATTGTAATATGCGGCGCAAAAAAATTGCCTCTCTACGCTTGAATTGCCGCGGCGACGGGAGTATAATATGAACAAATAACGCTTACGGGAGAAGAAAATGATCAAGAATAAAAAAAGTCTTAACAATCAAACGATTTATCAGGTATTCGTGCGGCAGTTCTCCGCTACGCACGATTTTAACGGCGTGACGGCGCAGTTGGACCGTATCAAGGCGCTCGGCGCTGACGTATTGTACTTACTGCCCTTTTATCCCATAGGCAAAGCGGGACGCAAAGGCAGCGTAGGCAGTCCTTACAGTATCTACGATTATCGGGCGATAGATCCGATGAACGGAACTTTGGAGGACTTCGAACGCTTGCTTGCCGAAGCCCATTGCCGCGGTTTGAAGGTCATCATAGATATGGTGCTCAATCATACGTCGCGCGATTCGGTATTGTTGCAGAAGCACCCCGAGTGGTTCTGGCACGACGCCGACGGCAATGCGGGCAACCGCGTGGGCGATTGGAGCGATGTGTGCGATCTGGACTACTCCGACAAGGGCTTGGTGCAGGAAATCACCGACACGTTGTGCTATTGGGTGAAGCTTGGCGTAGACGGGTTCCGTATGGATGTGTGCAGTCTTGTATCGGAGAAGTTGTGGAAGCACGCTCACAAGGCGCTTCACAAGCTCAATCGCAATATTCTGCTGCTCGGCGAGAGCGTGGATCTCGGTTTTGTGAGATATCTGCGCAATTGCGGCTGCGAGGTGTTGAGCGACAGTCAGTGTTACGATTATTTCGACGTGCTGTACTGTTACGATATCGGGCGCGCTCAACATTCTTTCTTGGAGAAGAAGGGCGGCACTCTTGCCCGTTGGATACAGGAAGTCCTTGACCAGGAGGGCAGATATCCCGCCGACTATGTCAAGGCAAGGTATCTCGACAATCACGATCGCAAGCGTGTTGCGGAGTTCTGGCAGGGGGACAAACTCAAATCGCTGTGGGCGCTTGATTTCTACCTAAAAGGAATGGCATTTGTGTATGCCGGCGACGAAGTGTCGGCAAGTCATCAACCGAGTTTGTTCGAGGTGGACGAGGTGCAATGGAATTTCGGCGGCGACAACGACATTTCGGAATTTATCGCGCGTCTTGCCGCCATCAAGAAACACGCTGTATACCGTGACGGCGTTTTTGACGCGGCAGTGCAGGGCGAGGACGTTGCGGTGTGCAGTTACGTCTCCGCCAAGAAGCGTTCCGTCGGAGTGTTCAATCTCGGTGAATCTTTTGTCGCAGAGGTGCCTCTTGCCGACGGCAGATATACCAACTTGATAGACGGCACGCGCGTCACCGTCCGCAACGGCAAGTTGCCCGTAGGCAGTCTGCCTATAATCATCGAAAAGTAATAATAAAAAAACTTTATAACAAATGTCGTGGTGCAGAAGTAGATAAAATATAGCAGCCGACTTCCATATTGAAGCGAAATTTGAGAACGCGGCGCATTAAAAAATTATTTGGTGTGATATTATCCCCTCCCGAGTGCAAAAGGGAGGGGATAAATCTGGCGCTATGGCAAATGTTGGGGTCAAGACAAATTATGTAGAAAAGTAAGCCTGCTTTGCCCCAACATTATGCCATCAGAGCCTTCCGACCAAACGCAAGTCTGTACGGTTGACTGCGCAACCGACCCCTGACGGGGCGCAAGCGCAGACTCGTCACAACTCTCGCTTGACGTTACCGCTTGTGCAAGCACAAGCGGTGCCAACGTCGCTCGGTTGTTCCTCTCCCGCACAAGTTCCGTTCCTCAACTTGTGCGGGTACCCTTGTAGCCGAGGACACCTCGGCTTGCATTATTTGTACTTTCGGCGGGGAGTCGCATATTTTAAGGTATACGGGCGCACGGGTACATTTATATACTTGTGCGCCCTCTCGTGGCAGCTACCAACACCACACAGTGGTGATTGGTTTTACGCGCCACGCCCGCCATCCCCCGCAAGGGCTGCAATCTCGGTTCACGCCCGAGATTGCAGGCGGAATTTTCGCTTTACTCGCTGCTATGCGCGACACGCGCATCCCCGCATGCTCAAATTCCGCTTTGATATGAAAGTCGACTTTTGTATTTTATATACTTCCGCACCTCAACATTTCTTACAGAACCATAAATCTTGTATCATAAAAAAGCCTCCCTTTATGCCCCTTTGAGTGGCATAAAGGGAGGGACACCGATAGTCGGTGAGGATTGACAGAGTGAATTTTACTAAACTTTCCGACCTTAACTTTGCGCCTCGCGCAAAACTTCACATTTGACAAACGTCGAATTACTTCACTCGCGCTCTGCGCGACCTTCACTGCCGTAGGCAACTTCACTTGCCGCTTTGCGGCAATCGCCCTCTACCACACGAACTTGGCGCGGGCGGCTTCGCCGTTATCGATGAGGATATCCTGCGCCGTCATCGACTTGTTGACGACGGATACAAAGTACACCCATTCGGCTATTTCTTCCGCGCTTGCCCATTTGCGGAGGGGCGTTTCGTCCATTATCTGCGCCCACAGCTCGGGATCATCCATCACGCGTTTGTTGAGAGCGGTGGTGACTCCGCCGGGCGAAATGCTGTTGCAGGTGGCGCCGTAAGGCGCTATACGCAGGGCGACGTTCTTCATATAGGATACTACTCCGCCTTTGCTTGCCGCGTATTCCGGAAACTCCGCTCCCGTACTTGCACTTGCGGAAGCGACGAACACTATGCTCTTGACGTCGGGACGTATGCCGTATCGTTCCGTTGTGCGTATTGCGCCTTTCAGATTGACGTCTATATCCCTGCCGCTGTTTTGCACGCCGGCGTTATTGACGAGTATGTCGGCGTGTTCTATGTCGGGCAGTTCGTCCGCAACGACGTCCGCAACGAAATGCGTATATCGCGGATGAGATATAGTCGCGGGCAATATATCTATCCCGACGACGTCGTACCCCTCATTGAGAAATTTGAGCGCAACGGCTTTGCCGATACCGCTGCTCGAACCCGTAACGATGGTTTTCATAACGCGCGTTCTCCCTTCACATAGTCGAAGTATTGTCTGCCTACGTTTTCTTTTTGCCAACGTTTGCACACGGCATACCCCAACGGGCTGAATACGGCTTCGCAGAGCAGTTCGGCGATCATACCCGTGGCTGCGCAGGTGAGGCACTGTACTATCGTCCACCCGAAGAAGAAGTGACTTACTATCAGCGCAAATATCAGATTGTCGGCAAACTGCGCGACGGCGGTGGAGACATATGCGCGGCAGATGTAGGCGGCTGCCCCGTCGGGATTTTTTTTGAACGTTCTGCCTATGCCCCAATTGGAGAAGTTGTTGATTACCGCCGAAGCGACGAACGCGACGGTGCTTCCCAATACCACATACCAGGTTCCGCCGAACGTACCGTCAAGCGCGTTGTTGATCACGGGCAGTTCGCCGTAGTCGAAGTATGCGCCCCAGGTTCCGCCGATAATGCTCGCCACAAACATCGTAAGGCAGCACAACAGATTGGCTGCTATTGCAAATAGCGATACCATAGTGGCGGCTTTTGGACCGAAGCTCTTGGTGAGGATGTCCATGCACAGAAATGCCGCCCAGGATACTATTATGCCGCAATCCAGCGCCAACCAATCGACGCCGAGATCGATGCTTTTATTCGCAAGCAGATTCATCGTAAATACGGATAAAACAAAAAAGCAAATTACAGTTGAGGGTACCGATTTGAGCAGAATACGGTATTCTCGGAAGAAATTCCCGATTTTTTTCATAAAAAAACTCCTTGTTTTTTATTTCCCCGCAGGGGAGACTTCCCGCAACACGCGGGCGCAAAACAGATGGTTTACGCAAGGACAACATCTTTTTGCCTTTTCAGTATACAAAAATTGTTTTTATTTGTCAAAGAAAATGAACGTATGAAGGAGTATGTTTTATTACTTTTCGATAAAGCAAAAGGTCTCCGTTATCCGTCGGCAGCAACGCGGTCAAGTTTTGCGTTTGTCGGGGTCGCGTCTTGATATCTTTGCAAAAAACGTACGGGGCGCGGATGTCGGCGGATATGTCGGCAGTGGGGATACTTTGTCGTTCAAAAGGACGATACGTTCTATGTGCCGATGTTTGAGGGCGAAACGGGACTTCCGCCGACACTTCTTTCAAACAGTTGAAATATTGTTGCTTTTTTGATATACTATATACCGAAATATCGGACGCGGCGCAGCGTCTGCAAGCGGCGAGTCCGTTTGCGCGGAGTTATTATGAGCAAAAACAATCAAACAGACGTTTCTTGCAAGTCTTGCGAGAAAATAAAAGCGGTCAGAAAAACCAAAATAGGCGGTCAGGCTGTACTCGAAGGCGTAATGATGCGCGGAGCGAGCAGTATTGCGCTTGCCTGCCGCGACGAAACGGGGACGATACGTCTCGATACCACCCGTCTGCCCGCAAAGAAACCTTGGTACAGAAAGGTGCCGTTTATTCGCGGCGTAGTCAATCTCGTGATCTCGATGATAAGCGGAGTGCGCATCATAGGCAAATCCGCCGAGGTTATGGTGGAGGACGTGGATACCAAGGGCGACGGCGGCGGAATGGGTTGGATGATGTTTGTTTCCACTATTTTGGGATTGGCGTTGGCTATCGCTTTGTTTATCGTCGCGCCCACATATCTTACCCGCGGCATATTCGCCTTGGTCAAACTGAGTACGGAGGACCTCAAATGGGCTTGGCTCAAATCGCTGCTGGAAGGCGTGTTCAAGATAATCGTATTGGTAACGTATATGTCCGTCATTTCCTGTATGAAGGAGATCAAGCGCGTATTTATGTATCACGGCGCCGAGCATAAGACAATCGCCTGTTACGAAGCCAACCTGCCCCTCACCGTGGAGAACGTAAAAAAATGCAGCCGTTATCACGACCGCTGCGGCACGAGCTTCATTGTGTTCGTGGTGGTGCTGTCCGTCGTGCTGATGATGGCGCTGGATATAGTGTGCGCCGCCTGCAATTGGACGCTGTTCCTTTCGGACGGCAATTGGTGGCTGAGAGCGCTGCTTAAAATCGCGCTGCTGCCCGTAGTGGCGGGTATAAGTTACGAGGTGCTTATGCTGCTTGCGTGCAGCAATTTCATTCTGTTCCGCCCGCTCAAATGGTTGGGCAAGCAATTTCAGAAACTTACCACGCGCGAGCCGGATGACGGAATGTGCGAGGTGGCTATCGCCGCCTTTGACAAGGTGTTGGAGATGGACGCGGATCCGACTATACCCGAGCAGCACTTCCCCGAGCCCGTAAACCTGACGGAATTCCGCAAGGCGCTCGAAAGCAAGTGTCCGCAGCTTCTCGAAGAGGTCAAGGGAGACGAAGATTGGCTGATATGCGCCATTCTCAATATCAAGAAGGAAGATCTGTCCAATCCCAAGGTCAAGATACCGTTCGGTTGGCTGATACGTCTGGACAAGTTGTCCGAACGGCTTGCCGCAGGCGAACCGTGGCAATACGTCGCGGGCGCAACGGAATTCTTCGGCAATACGTTCAGGGTGGACGACAGCGTACTCATACCCCGTATGGAAACGGAACTTGTGTGCGAGGAAATGTTGAAATACGTCGGCAAGGATACCAAATTGCTGGATAGCTGCTGCGGAAGCGGAGTGTTGGGCTTGACCGCCGCCATTACGAAGGATTGCAATGTGACTCTGGCGGATATCGATGAGAAAGCGCTCAAAGTCGCCAAGCTCAACGCCAAGCTCAACAAGGCAAGCGCGAGGTTCGTGCGCTCGGATATGTTTGAGAAAACAGGCGGCAAGTACGACGTTATAGTGTGCAATCCGCCCTACGTGGCGACGGACGTTATCGACACGTTGGACGCAAGCGTCAAAGACTACGAACCCCGTTCGGCTCTGGACGGCGGCGCGGACGGGTTGGATTTCTATCGCGTTCTCGCCAAGGAAGCTCCCGCGCATCTCAAACCCGGCGCGGTTATGGTGTTGGAGATAGGTTACGATCAGGGCAAGTCCGTCGCGGCGTTGCTGCAAGACAGATTCGACGTAAGCGTGCGCAAGGATTACGGCGGCAACGACCGTATCGTCACGGCGCGCTTGAAGTAAAAATCTACCCCATATAAGCAAAACATACCCAAACGGAGAATATATGTTAGAAAAACTCGAAAAATTGGTAGAACGTTACGACTTTCTTACGGACGAAATAAGCAAGCCGGAAGTCATCGCGGACAACAACGGTTGGAAGAAGCTTGTCAAGGAACACAGCAATCTTACCCCTATCGTTGAGTGCTACGGCGACTATCGCAACGCAAAGAAGGAACTTGACGCCAATATGGAACTTATCGACACCGAGACGGACAGAGAAATGCTGTCGCTGCTGCACGAGGACGTCGCTTTGCAGAAGAAGCGTCTGGAAGAACTCGAAGAACAGCTTAAAGTGTTGCTGTTGCCCAAGGATCCCAATGACGACAAGAACGTCATCGTCGAGATCCGCGCCGGCGCGGGCGGAGAGGAAGCGGCGTTGTTCGCCAACGAGATCCGCCGTATGTACTATATGTTTGCCGAGAAGAACCGTTGGAAGATAGAAGAGATAGACATCGAAGAAAACGAACTCGGCGGACTGAAAGAAGGCAGCTTTATGGTGGTCGGAGAGGGCGCGTACAGCAAGTTCAAGTTCGAAAGCGGCGTTCACCGCGTTCAGCGCGTACCCGATACCGAGAGTCAGGGACGGATACACACAAGCACGATCACCGTCGCGGTATTGCCCGAAGCTCCGGATGTGGATATAGATATTCAGGACAAGGATCTCAAAATAGATACTTACAGGTCAAGCGGCGCGGGCGGTCAGCACGTCAACAAGACGGAGAGCGCCATTCGCATTACTCACCTGCCCACGGGCATAGTGGTCAATTGTCAGGACGAACGCAGTCAGATCAAGAATCGCGAACGGGCGATGAGCATTCTCAAAAGCAAACTGTACGATTACTACCAATCGCAAGCCGACGCAGAGTATGCCGCCGCGCGCAAGTCACAGGTAGGCACGGGAGATCGAAGCGAGCGCATACGCACTTACAACTTTCCGCAGGGACGCGTTACGGATCACCGCATAGGGCTTACGCTGTACTCCATAGATACGTTTATGAACGGCGACATCGGCGAAATGGTGGAAGCGCTTAGACTTGCGGATCAGACGAAGAAATTGCAATCGTCGGAAGATTGACTTGCCGCGCGCATGTGATACGTTTAAGAGGATTTTTATGAAGAAAACATATATCAAGAAAATCATTTGTTTTGTTTTGACTTTGGCTGTGATCGCGGCGACTCTGTGCGTTGCGGCGTCGTGCAGGCAGGGCGAAAAACTTTCGTTGTACGTTCCCGACGGCGCGCCCGCGTTAGCCGTTGCCAATATTATCGACGGCGGCAAAATTGGCGGCGGAACGCTCGGTTCGCAGCCTGTAGATACCGTGGTCACCACGGGAGAGAACGTCATCGCCAAATGCGGCAGCGGCGAAGCGGATATGGCGATACTTCCCACAAACGCGGCGGTAAAGATATGTTCCGCGGGCGGCGAGTATGCGCTCTTTTCCGTAAACGTATACGGCGTGCTTTATATAGTGGGCACCGAGCGGCTGACGAGCCTCAAACAGTTGGAAGACAAGCGGTTGTACAGTATCGGTCTCGGCAATACCCCCGAATATGTGTTCAAGACGATATGTGACAGTCAGGGCGTCGAATACGAGGAGTATGACGGCGACAATACCCTTTACGGCAAGGTGATGCTCAAATATTTCACCGACGCGTCGGAGATCATTCCGCAAATACTCAACGGCAAGGCGGATTTCGCATTGGTGGGCGAACCCGCCGCCACGCAGCTTGTGGGCAAGTTGTTGGAAAAGGGCAAGAGCGCTTTTAACCTGTTCGATTTGCAGCAGATGTGGAAGGACGCCGTAGGCAGCGACAAAGAGGGCTATCCGCAGGCAAGTCTGATAGTCAAGAAGTCGCTTTTGCGCGAATCGGATTTCCGTCGCAGATTGGACAAAACGCTTGGCGACAACAAACAGTTCCTGGATAAGAATGCCGACAAAATAAAGGACATTTTGCAATCGGCGGGCAGTTTGCTTACCGTTGACTTCACGGCGGAAGTGATCAAACGCTGCAATCTTGTTTATACCGACGCATACGAAGCCAGGTCGGATATAGAGAAGTATCTTGCCAAATTTGCGGGAATGGAAAGTTTGCTGCCTCTCGATCCGGAAATGTTTCCTGCGGCAGAGGCGTAGTCGGCTTTCGGCAGCGGATAAATCATCGAAATGAACAAATCGACGAAAAAATTTCTCATAAATACCGCTCAGATTGCGGGCTTGACGGTTGCGGCGCTCCTTTTGTGGTACGCCGCTTCTGCCGTCAGCGGAAGCGAATTGATAATTCCCGACCCGCGGACGGTGATAGTTCTCGCCTTTCGACTGCTCGGCAGCGGAGAAATATGGTTGGCGTTGCTTGCCACTCTCGCCCGTTCGGCGGCGGCGTTCGCGCTTTCCGTCGCGTTCGCGTTCGGAGCGGCGCTTCTTACGGGAGTTTTTCCCAAGACGCGGTTTTGCGTTGACGCCGCGGTAACTTTTTTGCGCGCATTGCCGACCATTGCGGCAATTCTCACGATGTTGGTGGTTTTCCGATCTTCCGCGGTGCCCGTCGTGGTGGCGTTTTTGGTGGAGTTTCCCGTTGCGTACGGCGCATTTGAGCGGCAATTCGACCGCAATGCGGGTTTGTTCGACGTTTGCAAGGTGTACAATGTCTCCGCCGCCAACAAGGTCAGGTTCTACCTGTTGCCGCTTATCGGCAGAGAGATGCTGTCCGTTTCGGAGGAAGGCGTGTCTCTTTGCGTCAAGGTGGTCATCGCGGGCGAAGTGTTGGCTTTGCCGCTGAAAGCCGTCGGCAGAGAAATGTACATTTCCAAGATAAGCGTGGAGACGGCTCGCGTAGCGGCGCTGACGCTGCTTTCGCTTGTGTTATGCTTTGCGATAAGCGGCATATTGGGATATTTTCGGAGGCGTAGCGGTGATTAAATTAAAGGGTATACGCGTCGCCTACGGCGACAACGTCATATACGACGGGTTTGACTTTCAATTCGATCGCGGCGTCAACGTCGTTGTGGGCGCGTCGGGCAGCGGCAAGACGACTCTTCTCAATGTGATCTGCGGATTGGTAGATTACGAGGGCGACTGCATAGCCGACCCCGTAGCAACGGTATTTCAGGAGCCGTCCCTTTCGCCCGTATCCGCTCTCGGCAACGTCGCCGCGGTATTGCGGTGCAAGGACGCCAAGTCGCGGGCAGCGGAAATGCTGCGGTTGTGCAATATCGGAGACAAGGCAAACGACAACGTAACGCGTATGTCGGGCGGAGAACGGCAGCGCGTATCGCTTGCGCGCGCATTTGCGGCAAACAGACCCGTTTTGCTGATGGACGAACCATTTCACAGTCTCGACCTCGGGGTCAAGCGCAAGTTGTATGCCACGTTGGACGGATTGCTTGCGCATTATCCCAAGACGGTGCTGTTGGTGACGCACGATATCGACGAGGCGCTTATGCTTGCCGATCGCATATATCTGCTTGACGGACGTCCCGCGCGGCTTCAATCCGTTGCGGAAATAGCCGAAGCGCGCGGTTCGAGGGACGAATATTCCGACGCCTTTATCGCCCTGCGCAAAAAGTTGCGGGATCTGACGGCAGGTTGAGAATTTTGTCGCCCAAGTTCGGTTTTTGATCTGTGCATAGGAAAAATTTATAAACGTATAATTTTTACATATGCAGCCTCGCCCGTCATAAAGTTGACGGGTTTTGTCATTTTTTGTTATAATTACCAAGTAATATATTACGCAAAATACGCTTTTGGAGGATGACAAATGAAGGGTTCTACTTTGCCGTTTGACGGAACGCCCGAACAGGAACAGGCGCTCCGTCTCAAATTGCGCGAACTGAAAACGAAAGAGGGCGCGCTTATGCCGGCAATGCAGTTTGCGCAGGGATTGTACGGATATCTGCCGTACGAGGTGCAGAGCATTATCGCCGACGAATTGGGCGTTACTCTGTCGGAAGTTTACGGCGTTGCCACGTTCTATTCGCAATTCTCCCTTTATCCCAAGGGAAAGTACCGTATCGGCATATGTTTAGGCACGGCGTGCTATGTCAACGGCAGTCAGGCAATATACGACAGGCTGCGGCAGATATTGGGGATAGACAGCGGCGAGTGTACCGAGGACAGACTGTTCAGTCTGGATGCCACCCGTTGTGTTGGTTGTTGCGGTATGGCGCCCGTTATGACGGTCAACGACGACGTTTACGGACGTATCAAGCCGGACGACGTGGAAAAGATCCTGGACAAATACAGGAGGGCGTAACGTTATGGATATAAACAGATTGCGGCAAATCAAAGAAGAAACCTTCAAAAGCGTAGGCAACCGAGCGACGCATTCCGCTCTTACGGGGATGAATTACGACCGTCAGGTGTTGGTGTGCGGATCGACGGGCTGCTCGTCCAACAATTCGCAGAAGATACGTCAACGTCTGGCGGAGCTTGTCGCCGAGAGAGGACTCGATCGCGTACACGTCGGACAGACGGGGTGCTTCGGACTGTGCGCGGCAGGTCCCGTCGTCGTGGTGTATCCCGACGGCACATTTTACAGTCACGTCAAGCCCGAGGACGCAGAGGAGATAGTGGACAGCCACCTCGTCAACAACGTCGAGGTGCAGAGGCTGTTGTATGTCGACGCCGACGGCAAAACCAAGCCTTTTGACGAGATAGAAAGTTATTGCCGTCAATTGCGGCACGCATTGCGCAACTGCGGCGTGATCGACCCCGAGAATATAGACGAATATATCGCGCGGGACGGATATTTCGCTCTGTACAAGGCGCTTACGGAGATGTCGCGCGACGAAGTGATAGACACGGTGACGGCTTCGGGTTTGCGCGGCAGAGGCGGCGCAGGCTTTCTTACGGGCAGAAAATGGAAGTTTACCAAGGAAGCGCAGGGCGACAAGAAGTTCGTCTGCTGCAACGCCGACGAGGGCGACCCGGGCGCGTTTATGGACCGTTCCGTATTGGAGGGCGATCCCCACTGCGTGATAGAGGCTATGGAGATAGCCGCCTACGCCGTGGGCGCGGATCAAGGGTATGTGTATGTGCGCGCGGAGTATCCGATCGCCGTTCAGCGTCTCGCCATCGCGATAGAGCAGGCGCGTAATTACGGATTGCTCGGCAAAAACATATTCGGTACGGATTTCAGCTTCGATCTGGAAATACGTCTCGGGGCGGGAGCTTTCGTGTGCGGCGAAGAGACGGCGCTTATGACGAGTATCGAGGGACATCGCGGCGAACCGCGTCCTCGTCCGCCGTTTCCCGCGGAGAAAGGTCTGTTCGGCAAGCCCACGTTGCTCAATAACGTGGAAACATATGCCAACGTGGCGCAGATAATACTCAACGGCGCGGAGAGTTACAATACGATAGGCACCGAGCGCAGCAAGGGGACCAAGGTGTTTGCGTTGGGAGGCAAGATCAACAATACGGGGCTTGTCGAGATCCCGATGGGGACCACTCTGAAAGAGATCATATACGACATAGGCGGCGGTATTCCCAACGGCAAGAAGTTCAAAGCCGCCCAGACGGGCGGACCGAGCGGCGGCTGTATCCCCGCAAGTTATCAGGATATCCCCATCGATTACGAGAGTCTTGCGTCTATCGGCTCTATGATGGGCAGCGGAGGTCTTATCGTATTGGACGAGGACAACTGCATGGTGGATATCGCCAAGTTCTATCTGCAATTTACCGTGGACGAGAGCTGCGGCAAATGCACGCCCTGCCGTATAGGTACGCGCAGATTGTACGAGATGCTGTGCAAGGTGACGGATGGCAAAGCCACTCTCGAAGATCTGGACAAAATGGAGCAGCTGTGCTACTACATCAAGGATAACTCTTTGTGCGGATTGGGACAGAGCGCGCCCAACCCCGTACTGTCCACGTTGAAGTACTTCCGTGAGGAATATATCGCGCACATCGTGGAGAAGCGTTGTCCCGCCGGAGTGTGCAAGGCGTTGTTGAAGTACGAGATAGATCCGTCCAAGTGCAAGGGCTGTACGTTATGCGCACGCAACTGTCCCGTCGGAGCTATCGACGGCGCCGTTCGCGAACCGCACCGTATCGATCCCGATAAATGTATCAAGTGCGGTCTTTGCGCGTCCAATTGCCGATTCGGCGCGATAGTAAAGGCGTAACGGAGGAGATTATGATAGGACTTAAAATAAACAATATTCCCGTATATGTCAAGGAAGGCAGTACTTTGCTCGAAGCCGCCCGCAGTATCGGCATCAAGATACCTACGCTGTGCCATCTCAAAGGCATCAGCGAACTCGGCGCCTGCCGCGTGTGCGTTGTGGAGGTAAAGGGGATGAACACCCTCGTCGCCGCTTGCGAATACCCCGTTCGCGAAGGAATGGAAGTGTTTACCAACACGCCGCGCGTACTCAACAGCCGCAAGACAACGATAGAATTGATTTTGAGCGATCATCGCAAGGATTGCCTCAGTTGCGAGCGCAATACCAACTGCGAGTTGCAGCGTCTGTCGCACAAATATGATTGCGACAGTCACCGTTTCGAAGGCACCCCGCGCGAATTCGTCTATGACGACAGCACCGACTACCTTATCCGCGACAACAGCAAGTGCATACTTTGCCGCAGGTGTATCGCCGTATGTCGGCGGCAACAGGGCGTGGGCGTTATCGGTGCCAACGAACGCGGTTTCGCCACCCACGTCGCCTGTCCGTTCGATATGAAATTGGTCAATACTCCCTGCGTGGGTTGCGGTCAGTGCATCAACGTCTGTCCCACGGGCGCTTTGCAGGAGAAGGAGGAGATCACGCGCGTGCAGGAAGCCCTTGCCAATCCGCATAAATATGTGGTTGTCGGATACGCTCCGTCGGTGCGCGCCGCGCTTGCCGAAGCATTCGATATGCCCGTCGGCACCAACTGTCAGGGCAAGATAAATACCGCGCTGAGGTACCTCGGATTCAACAAGGTGTTCGATGTCAACGCATCCGCCGACTTTACCATTATGGAAGAGGCGCACGAACTCGTAGAGCGTATTACCCGCGGCGGCAAATTGCCTATGTTTACAAGCTGTTGTCCCGGATGGATCAATTATATTCGCAAGAACCATCCCGAATTGCTTGACAATCTCAGCAGCTGCAAGTCGCCGCAACAGATGTTCGGCGCGCTCGTAAAGCATATTTTCGGAAAGATCGAGGGTATAGCCCCCGAAGATTTGTTTGTAGTCACCGTTATGCCCTGCACCGCCAAGAAGGGCGAGAAACATCGTACTTTTACGGACAAATACGCCGACGTGGACGCCGTCATCACCACAAGAGAGTTGAGCAGCATGTGCAAGGAAAACGGTATTTTGCTCAATGAACTGCCGGACAGCGAGCCAGACAATCCGTTCGGAGAGTACAGCGGCGCGGGTATGATCTTCGGAGCGACGGGCGGCGTTATGGAAGCGGCTTTGCGTACCGCGGCAAGCATTTTGGATCCCGACGCGCGCTTTGTGCCGTTGGAGTTTGCCGAAGTGCGCGGACTTGCGGGAGTAAAGTCGGCAAGCTACAATATAGGGGGCAGGACGGTCAATGTCGCCGTCGTCAACGGACTCAACAACGTCGACGAGATATGCAGCGCCGTCAAACGCGGCGAGTCCGACTATCAATTCATCGAAGTTATGACTTGCCCGGGCGGCTGCGTAATGGGCGGCGGACAGCCGATACGTGCGACGATAGTCAAGCACAAGACGGAGATAGCCGCGGCGCGCGCGGGCGTGCTGTACGCGGCGGATAAGTCTATGTATATGCGCCGCAGTCACGACAATCACAGCCTCGTCAAGCTGTACGCCGACTACATCGGAGAGCCGTGCGGCGAGGAAGCGCATAGGCTGCTTCACACCCGTTATCAGGCGCTTCCCAAGTATATCAAGGAATAAAAAACCCGACCCCATTGTGCCATTTGCGTTGAATTTCGACTGTTTTCCGTCCGAAATTTTCGCGCGATTCGGTATCGCCGAAGTAATATTACTCAGGTATGCAATTACGACAAGACGGTCTGACATATGTCAGGCCGTCTTGAATAATTTGTAGGCTCTTTCGTAATGACTATACGCGGGTAAGTTTTGCGCGGAAGGATATCATTCTCGGCGTGGTAAGATTGTCGAATTGTACGATATATGAACGTCTCTCCGTATCTATATCCGTAACGGTGCCTTCGCCGAGGTATTCGTTTTTTATGCGCGTTCCTATCGCAAAGACGGAGCCGTCTGCGTTTTCCGGCATATATTTCTCGGTAAATCTTATGTAATCGCGCGCGTTTGCTATCAACGAGTCGGAGGGTTTTTGCGTGTATTCCGTCAGATTCTCGTCGATATCGAGTATGAAGCGGGATGGGTAGCGCGGCGAACCGTCGAAGTTGCGTCCCTCCGCGTAGGAGAGGAACAACCGCTTTTTCGCACGGGTGATGGCAACGAAAGCCAATCTGCGTTCCTCTTCCATACCGAGCATATCCTTTATTTTCCTCGAAGGAAATATGCCCTCGTCCATACCGCACAGAAACACATAGTCGAATTCCAACCCCTTGGCGGCGTGGACGGTCATCAGTTTTACCTTGTCCGCGCCCACCTCCGCGTCGGCATTGGTAAACAGCGCTACATGTGCGAGATAATGCGCGGGCGAGGCTTCTTCGCCGCAGGTGATCTCGTAGTCCCGTACGGACTGTTTGAGTTCTGCCAGATTGTCCAATCGCTCCCTGCTGCCTTCCGTCCTCAGCAAAGACTCGTATCCGCTTTCGTTCAGTACCGCCGCCAGCAGATCGGATACGGAATAGCTGCCCGCATCGCAGGCAAATCTTTCGACGAAGTTCACGAACGAATTCGCCTTCGTGTTTTTGAACAATTCGTCGTCAAGGTTCTTTTTCAACGCGTTGTACAGAGTACAATTGTGTTCCTGCGCGTATTTTTCCAGATATTCCATACGCCTTTTGCCGATGTTTCTCTTGGGGACGTTGACTATTCGGCGGAAGGAAAGGTCGTCTTCGGCAACTACCATCCGCAGGTAGCTCAACGCGTTTTTTATTTCTTCCCGTCCGAAGAAGGGAACGCCGCTGTAAATGCGATAGGGCATTTTTTCTTGCAGCATAGCCTCTTCCAAGGCGCGGGTGACGTAGTGCGCCCGATACAGCACTGCGACGTTGCCGTAATCGACGCCTTGCGACGCCAACAGGCGTATTTGCGAGACTATCCAATTTGCTTCCGCTTCGGCGTTCTCGGCGGGGTGAACCAATACGGATTCACCGTCGTCGAGCGTCGGCACGAGGGATTTCTTTATTCTCATAGAGTTCTTGTCTATCAGAGAATTTGCCGCAGCCAATATCTGCGGAGTGGAGCGGTAATTTTTCAGCATAGTCACCGTCTTTGTGTCGGGATATCGTTTGTCGAAGTCGGACAAGAACTTGACGTTGGCGCCTCGCCAGGTGTAGATGGTCTGGTCGGGGTCTCCCACGATAAACAAATTCTTGTGATAGCCGCACAACGCTTCCATCAATTCGTATTGCAGGCTGTCTATATCCTGAAATTCGTCTATCATTATGTATTCGAGGCGTTTTTGCCATTTAAGACGAATCTCGTCGCTTTGCGAGAATATATACAGCGTAAATTTGATCAGATCGTTGTAATCCAATCCGAAACACTTTTTCTCCTGATAGAGGTATCCGTAGAAGATTATCTCGTCCGTTTGCGTGGCGGCGAGATATTTGTCGTGCAGGGCGTCCAACGGCATATCGATCATATCCGAGTAATAATCCGGTTTCTTGAACAGCTTCTGTATCTCTATCATATCGCGCGCGTCGGCAAAGGTCTTGTCCCTCAGCGTTAGTCCGCGTTCTTCGTAGATTATGCCGAGCATCGAGTCGATGTCGCTGTTGTCCAACACGAGGAAGTTTTTCGGATAGCCGACGGCGTACCCGTCCTCTTGCAATACGGATACGCAGAAGCCGTGAAACGTATTGATGTATCCCGTGTCGCGGTCTCCGATCAGGTTGTGTATGCGCTGTCTCATTTCGTTGGCGGCTTTGTTGGTAAATGTCACGCAAAGGATATTGTGCGGCAGTATGCCCAATTCGTTTACCAGAAAGGCAAACCTGTGCGTAAGCGCTCGCGTTTTGCCGGATCCGGCGCCCGCAATTAGCCGTACAAAGCCCTCGGTGGTTGTTACGGCGGCAAGTTGTTCGTCGTTTAACAGTGTGAGGTCGTCCTTCATCGTATCACCCAAGATTTTTCGCGTAGGATTTGAGATATTTGCCCGTAATGCTCGACAAGTTTTCGCATATTTCGCGCGGCGTTCCGCAGGCGACAATTCGCCCACCGTCCTCGCCGCCGCCCGGTCCCATATCGATGACGTAGTCGGCATTGGCAATTACGTCGAGGTCGTGTTCTATGACGATGACCGTCGCTCCGCTGTCGATAAGCGTTTGGAATACTTTCAGCAGCACCTCGACGTCCGACGGGTGCAGTCCGATTGTCGGCTCGTCGAATACGAATACCGTGTCCGATTGCGCTTTGCCCATCTCGCTTGCGAGTTTCAGCCTTTGCGCTTCTCCGCCGGAAAGGGAGGGCGTCTCTTCGCCGAGGGTAAGATATCCCAACCCCAACTCGCGCAATACGTTTAGCTTTCGCTGTACGGCGGGCAGGTCGGAACAGGCGTTTGCCGCCTCGTCAACGCTCATATCCATAAGTTCGGGCAGCGTATGCGCTTCGCCTCCGTGCTTGGGTATGCGTTTTACGAGACTTGCTTCCTTGGAGTAACGGGAACCGCCGCATTCGGGACAGGTGATCTCGACGTCGGGCAGAAATTGTACGTCAAGGCTTATCGAACCCGTACCGTCGCAGACGGGACAGCGCAATCTGCCCGTATTGTAGGAGAAATCGCCGTCCTTGTATCCGCGTTCCGTTGCGTCGGGCGTTTTTGCGTATATTTTGCGCAGTTCGTCGTGGACGTCGGCATAAGTCGCCACGGTGGAGCGCACGTTGATGCCTATTGGCGCGGAGTCTATCAACTTGACTCGGGCAATGCCCGGCGCGGAAATGCTCTTTATGTGTTTCGGCAATTTGTCGCCGCGTATGTCGGCTTCCAGGGCGGGGATAAGGCTTTCCAGGATCATAGTCGTTTTTCCGGAACCGGATACGCCCGTTATTGCTGTAAGCCGACCTTTGGGAAAGTCCGCTTCAAGCGGCTTGACGGTGTGTATTTCCGACGTCGACAGGTGTATCCTGCCTATGGCGAACACGTCCTCCGACCTGATATGCGCGCCTGCGATCACGGTGTTTTTGCCCGAAAGGAACCCTCCTATGAGGGACGAGGGGTCGTTTTCTATTTCGGCAAGCGTCCCCTGTGCGATGACCGTTCCTCCGCCTGCGCCCGCGCTCGGTCCCAATTCTATCATATAGTCGGCGTTTTTTAACGCGTTGACGTCGTGATCGACGAGAATGACGGTGTTTCCGTCGGCGATCAGATCGTTCATTACCCCCGTAAGTCCTTCCATATTGGACGGGTGCAGACCGATTGACGGTTCGTCGAGAACGTACAGCGCGCCCGTGGTGCGGTTTCTTACGGCGCGGGCAAGCTGCATTCTTTGCCTTTCTCCCGTGGACAGGGTAGAAGCGGCTCGGTCCAATGTCAGATACGACAACCCCAGATCCGTCAGCCGTTTGGCTACGTCGAGGAAGGATTGACATATGCTCTCCGCCATCGGACGCATTTCTTCGGGGAGAGACTGCGGCACGCCTTTTACCCAATTGACGAGTTCGGACAGGGTCATTGTGCAGGCTTCGGCAAGAGATATGCCTCTCAGTCGCGGGGCGCGGGCTGCTTCCGACAGTCTTGTTCCGCCGCAATCGGGGCATATGTCCTGTCGAAGAAATTTTTCCACGCGTTTCATTCCCTTTTCGTCTTTTACCTTGGACAGGGCGTTTTCCACCGTATATGTGGCGTTGAAATAAGTGAAGTCCATATCGCCCGTTGCGCCGCTTGTTTTGTTCTGGTAAATTATGTTTTTCTTTACGGCGGGTCCGTGAAATACGATATTCCGTTCTTCGGGGGTCAGAGTGTTGAACGGGACGTCGGTGCGCACGCCCATAGCGCGGCATATGTCCTTCATCAGCGACCACATCAGCGTTTGCCACGGAGCAACCGCGCCCTGGTCGATGCTCAGGGATTCGTCGGGGACCAACGTCGATTCGTCCACGATACGCACGATGCCCGTGCCGTCGCAGCGTTTGCACGCGCCCCGGCTGTTGAATGCCAATTCTTCCGCGCTCGGCGCAAAGAAGCGTTCGCCGCAGACGGGGCACACAAGCTCCGTACCCGCCGCCACGTTGAAAGAGGGCGGAACGTAATGACCGTTGGGACAGCGATGAGAGGCAAGCCGCGAGAACATCAGCCTCAGGCTGTTGAGCAGTTCCGTTCCCGTTCCGAACGTGCTGCGTATCCCGGGTACGGCGGGTCTTTGTCTCAACGCCAGCGCCGCAGGGACGTAGAGTACTTCGTCCACCTGCGCTTTCTCCGCCTGAGTCATACGTCTCCGCGTGTAGGCGGACAGCGATTCGAGGTATCTGCGGGAGCCTTCCGCGTACAGTATGCCGAGAGCAAGCGACGACTTGCCGCTGCCCGATACGCCCGCTATTGCGACGATTTTGTTAAGAGGCACCTCAACGTCTATGTTTTTGAGATTGTGTACTCTGCCTCCGCGAATTATTATCTTATCGGGGATATTTTTCTCATTCATAATCTTATTGTAATTCTTTTTGCGCGAAAAATCAAATATCCGCACGGGTCCGTTGCGTATTTTGCGTTTTATTCCGTCTGCGAGCGTCGCCCGAGGCGGCGCTTTGCTTATAGTCGGGGTCATCCCTGTCAAAAATATTTTGCAAATTTGCAAAAGCTATTGAATTTCGGAGACAAATACGCTAAAATATTAATAGGTGAAGTTTTGCTTCGCCAAAGAAATTAACGGAGGAATACTCAATTGATACAAGTTATTTACGGCGCAAAAGGCACAGGCAAGACAAAGATCATCGTACAGCAAGCCAACGATTACGCAAGGACCGCCAAAGGCGTCGTCGTCTATCTCGACCGCAGCAATCATCGGCTTCACGACCTACATCGCAACATCCGTCTGGTAGACGCGTCGGCTTACGATTTGCACAGCCAACACGACATTCTGTCCTTTATCAAGGGAATGTTAGCCGCAAATTTTGACATAGAACAGATATATATGGACGGTATCACCCGTTTGTTGGATTGCAACATCAGCCAACTTGCGGAGCTGTACCAAGGTATGGAAGTCATCTCGCGCGAACACAACGTCAACTTCTGCATTACGGCAAGCGGCGCGCGCGAAGAGCTGCCCGATTTCATCGCGAAGTTTGTACAGTAGTTCCGTTTGCATTTTCGCCCCGAGTTTTCGGGGCTTTTTTATTGGCGAAATCGGTTTTGTGACATTATTTTGCTCCGCAATAATATTGACCGAACGTGCGATTTGGGGTATAATTACGATAACGGAAGCGCTGTCGCGCAAGAACGCGCGACGGGCGACTTTTCCGACGGTATGCAGACGTTTTGTCCGGTATGCCCGTTGACGCAACTAACCGTGTTGCGAAGGTGAATTTATGAAAAAGTTTTTGTCAATAATTTATACGGCGGTTTTTCTCGCGGCGTGCGCATTGGCTTTGGTCGCCTGCGACGTCGTCGCCGAGGCGGACGTGGATAGATTGATGAGGAAGTGCAACTCTCACGAGGAGATACAACTCGTCGACGCCGCGGCGTTTACGGACGTCTTTATTCAGACGGACGTTTACAGCGTTTATGTGACAGAGTCGGATTTTCGCGATATTATTACGCTTGATTATGCGGAGGAACCGGATTTCGCCGTCAGCTATACGACTTCGTATAGTTCCGTTTCCGGCGAATGCGTCAATTTTTCCGAAAAGCCGCTCATTTCCAATGCGCAGGCGGACAATTGTTTTATGATCGTCGGTTTGCCTGAGCGTATGATGGAGCAGGGATTGATATCCCTGACCGTATTGACCGAGACGGGTAACGTTCAGATCGACGACGTAACGGCGCAAGAGCTGTTTGTGCGAACGGACACGGGAACGATCCGTCTGGATGACTGTCACGCGGACGACACGCAGCTGACGACCTCGGTGGGCAGCATATATGCCGAGGCGGCGGGAAAGTCGGTGTCTATCGACACGAACATCGGCAGCGTAGAATTCGACATTGACGCAAAGGATATCCGCATCACCACGGATACGGGCGCCATCCGCGGCACTGTAGATCACCCAGAGTATTGGTATACCATAGACGCGCATACCGATACGGGCAGAAACAACCTCGTCAATCGCACGGGCAACGGCGAGTACAAGTTGACGGTAAGAGCCGTCACGGGTGAAATAAAGGTGCGTTTCGACAACGATTAGGAGAACACTATGAACGCTATTGATATTATTTTTCTTGTTTTTCTGGCGATATGCGCCGTGTCGGGATTTTTCAAGGGAATTATCCGACAGATATTGACCATTGTGGGCATCATCGTCGTCGCCACGTTGACAGCCACCGTCGCGCCATATGTGCAGGATTGGTTTAAGAACGTCATCGACAACGAGAACACGCGCAACGTCATTGCGATGATAGTCGCGGCGATATTGCTTACCGTGGTGTACGGCATTGCGGCGATATTGCTTACCAAGATACTCAAACACCTCAAAATCGTCGGCGTTTTGGATAAGATCCTCGGTTTGGCGATGGGTTTTGTCGTGGTGTATCTGGTATTCGCGGTGCTGTTTGCGCTGTTTAACGATACGGCTGACGAATTTATGCCGCTAATGAAGAAACTTGCAGGCAAGGGCTTTGCCGAGAGTTGGGTGGGGCAGCACATATACGCCAACAATTTCTTCGGCAAGTGGATAATAGTGGATATAGCGCAGAAACTGCTGCAATCCGTCGCTCCCGCGGCATAGCGGGTAAAGGTTTGTTTACGCGTCGATATACAACAGTCAATACGAATTGCTCAAATAGGCTTGACCTTGCGGCGGCTTGTGTGGTAAGATTATTGTACTCACAGGGGAGTAGTTCGCTATAAGATAGTTGTCGTACCCACATACCGGGCGTCGTCGCTCGGGTGCGACATTGAAGAACGAGACTTGCGCAGGCTTTTTGCCGCGCGGTCTCATTTTTTTTACTTAGGAAAACGGAGATAGCAATATGTTGGTAGATCTGTTAAACGGTTGGATAAAGGACCTGCATATAGGTATTCAGATCGCGCTGTTCGTCGTAGGCTTGGCGTTGGGAGTGTTCTGTCTCGTCAAGTTCTGCGATTGGTTCGTGGACGGCGCCGGCGTCATCGCCGCCAAGTTGAGAGTGTCGCCGCTTATTATCGGCTTGACGGTGGTGGCAATGGGCACGTCGTTGCCCGAGCTTGCGGTGTCCGTATCCGACTCGGTGACGGCAATACGCGGCGGCAACGCCAATGTCGCGATAGGCAACGTGGTGGGTTCCGATATCTGCAATATTTTGCTCGTATTGGGATTCTCGACGGTGTTTACACCCATAGCGGTCAAGAAGAGCGTCAACCGTCGCGAGATGCCCATTTTGCTTGCGGTTACGGCATTGACGACGTTGTTTGTTTGTCTGTTCGGACTGCATTCCGCGGCGGATATCGGCGACCTTGCGATCACGCGCTATGAGGGTATAATACTGACTGTCGGCATCGTTATTTACATAACATATCTGGTGATAATGGCGCGCCGACACCCCGAGCAAATGGACGAACAGCAAGCCGTCGGCGATATGCCTTGGTGGAAGGCAATTTTGTTCGTAGTTGCGGGCGCGGTCGGCATAATTGTCGGCGGACAGTTGGTCGTGTTCGGCGCAAAGGGCTTGGCGCTCGAAGGCGCCGCCGCACTTCGTCTGGACCGCGATATGTCGGAGGCGTTGGTGGGTCTGACGATAGTGGCGGTCGGCACGTCTTTGCCGGAACTCGTAACAAGCACCGTCGCCGCCAGAAAAGGGCAGAACGAACTCGCTCTCGGCAACGTAATAGGCAGCAATATATTCAATATGCTGTTTGTATTGGGCATTTCCGCCACCGTCAATCCGCTTACGACGGGCAGTCAGGTGCTTGTGGACGTCTTTGTAATGCTGGCGGTAACGGTAATGTTGTTTTTGTTCGGTTTGAGCGGAAGGCTCAACCGTACTCACGGAGCGGTGCTGCTCGGCTGTTACGGGGTGTACTTAGTTTACCTTGTGCTGCGTACTGTATTAGGGTGGAGTTTTTAGATGTTGGAACTTGTTCTCGCAAGTCTCGGCTTGGGCGTCGGTCTCGCAATGGACGCTTGCGCCGTGTCTATGAGCAACGGAATGAACGAACCGACTATGAAAACGGGCAAAGTATTGCTTGTCGCGGGTATGTTCGGCGTGTTTCAGGGACTGATGCCTATGGCGGGATGGCTGTGCGTCAGTCTTATAGTGGAACAATTTGCCAAATTCGAAGCGTGGATACCGTACATAGCGTTGACGCTGTTGGTCATCATCGGGGGCAAGATGATATTTGACGGCGCAAGAAAGAACGACGTCGCCTCGCCGCAAAAAAAATTGACGTTTTCCGTATTGTTTGTGCAGGCAATAGCCACATCCGTAGACGCGCTTTCCACGGGTTTCTCCTTGGCGGATCTGGCAGGCACGGTGTGGTGGAAGGCGTTGATTTCCGCGGGCATCATCGCCGTTATGACCTTCGGCATATGCGTAGGCGCGGTGTACCTTGGCAAGAGGTTCGGCGCAAGGCTCGGCGACAAGGCGCAGATCCTGGGCGGTTGCATATTGATAGGCATCGGATTGGAAATATTTATTTCCGGAGTATTTTTCTGAAAGAAAAGGATCCGACCAGACGCAAGTCTGTACGGTTGACTGCGCAACCGACCCCTGACGGGGCGCAAGCGCAGACTCGTCACAACTCTCGCTTGACGTTACCGCTTGTGCAAGCACAAGCGGTGCCAACGTCGCTCGGTTGTTCCTCTCCCGCACAAGTTTCGTTTCTCAACTTGTGCGGGTACCCTTGTAGCCGAGGACACCTCGGCTTTCATTATTTGTACTTTCGGCGGGGAGTCGCATGCCCCGCCATCCCCCGCAAGGGCTGCAAGCGCCGCGCAGGTCGCCGCTTGCAACGGAATTTTCGCTTTGTTCGCTGCTATGCGCGACACGCGCATCTCCGCGCGCGAAAATTCCGCTTTGATATAGAAGTCGGCTTATGTATTTCTTTTTCTTCTACTCCCCCGATATTTCTCACAGAATCGATTTATTGTCTATTGACGGCGGATTTGCGTCAGGGCAACGGACGTCCGCCTCCTATTACGGATACCGCTTGCCAGGTTATCGGTCCGACTATGCCGTCTGCGTCCAAACCGTTCTCCCGTTGAAAGGCGATTACGGCGTCGCGCGTGGCGTTGCCGAATATCCCGTCGATATTGCCGAGCGGGTACAGTTTGCTTGTCAATTTTTGTTGCAGATAGCGCACATATACGTTTCTGTCGCCCTGCCTGACGGTGGGACGAGGAGGCAATACGAGCAGCGTGCGCCAAGTGTTTTGCCCCGCTATGCCGTCTGCGGTCAGACCGTTTGACGATTGAAATTCCGTCACGGCGCGCTGCGTATTTGCGCCGAATACGCCGTCAACGGATAGGTTGTAGCCGTTTTGCGTAAGTATGTATTGCAGCAGGTATACATAGTTGCCGGAGGAACCGCCGCGCAGGGTGGGGTAGTTGTTGAGATTGTCGCGGGCAAGATATCTTTCTCCGAGATATTCGCACACGCCGCGGCAGCTTTCTTCCGCGACTTCCGTTTGATAGTCGGGATCCAACATAAGTTTTGCCTCGTCGAAGTTGGTCATATATCCCGGTTCCGCCAACGCCGACGGACAATTGACGCTTTGCAGTACGCCTATATCGTCAAGGGAAGACACTCCCCGTCCCGTTTGGTCGGTGCCGTTGACGAGCCGTTCATATATCTCTTCCGCAAGCGCTCGGCTGCGCGTCGGTTGAGGATTTTGTCGTGAGTAGAATACGGATATGCCTTTTGCCGAGTTGAAACTGTTTCCGCTGCCGAAGGCATTGTATCCGAAAGAGACCAGCAGCGTCAGATTTTGCGCATTTATACGGCGCACGCGCGTCGATACGGGCGTATCGGTCAATTCCGGTTTCACGTCGTATACGGCGAAGTTGTTTCGGAAACACGCTTCGAGAAATTTGATCTTAGTCGGTCTGTTGAATTGATTTTCGTAAAACGGCACGTTGAGATAGGGCATTACGGGGGTCCGTTTGCCTGCGGTAAAGGGGTTTTGCCCGTGTTCGTCGTTGCCGCCGATGTAGTAAGTTGCCAAGTTTCGCTCCTTTATTTTCTGTCTCAACATAGTATGCGTTCTCTTTGCAAAGTGTCCGCCCAATACAAATACACCCCCGTCGAAAGTTTTCCGACGGGAGATTTGTGTACAGTCTGCAATGAAGCGCCCTTTGAGGGGCGCTTTCTTGCGTTTTTGAGATAATATTTCGCTGCGCGGGACGCCGCTTATTCGTTTGCTATCAGGACAGACAGCGATTTGCGCTGATCTTCCGTCGGTAATTTCAGTTTGCCGTTGTTCAGCAGCGTTTTTATGCAATGTATACCTCTGTATTTTTTTCTTGCCTTTCGGCAGGAACGGAGTAGCACAGGACGATTTGTTTCGTGAGTAATAGTGTAGTGAGGTAAAGGTCAATGGAAAAAAAAGAAAAATTTTTACGGCAACACAATGTAAAATTAGTAAAAATATGTAGCACATTCTATGTCAGACATAATTAAAAAGTAAAAATTTTTCGCCCGTTGACCTTTACGAGGAATGTGCTAAAACGGGACGAAGAAAGGCAAAAAATACGGAATATAGGGCGAAAAATGATAAAAACAAGCAAATTTGAGTAAAATGAAATCTCAACCGAACCGACAAACGGTTCAGTTGAGACTACGAATGGTTGCGGGGGCGGGATTTGAACCACACGACCTTCGGGTTATGAGCCCGATGAGCTACCGGACTGCTCTACCCCGCGATATAACTATTTAACGGATTTGATTAGAACTACGCACCCTGTCGGGCTCGGCGTTCGCTACGCTTCGGCTGAGGAGCCTCGATGAGCTACCGGACTGCTCTACCCCGCGATATTCCGTTGCATCTCGCGACTATGTCGTTGTCAAGATGCTTATCTATCATAACTCACTGCGGCGTATTTGTCAAGTGTTTTTCGATACAAATTCCGCCGTCCCGTTCGGCATTATTTTGCCGTTTTTGTTTCGTCGACGCGGCGATGTGTGTTCAGCTGTTGTGTTTTCGGCGCAGATGAAGTATAATTTAAGTATCATCAAACACAGGAGTCCGAATTGAAGAAATTTATCTGTCTTATTTTATGTTTAATTACGGTTGTCGCACTGTGCGTCGGTTGCAGCGGCGCGCACAAGCATACATACAGCACGCTGTGGAGTACCGACGAGACGAGCCATTGGCACCGCGCGATATGCAATCACGTTGACGAGCGCAGCGATGAGGGGCGGCACGTTTTTGCAGACGACAAATGTACCGTTTGCGGATACGTCAAGGGCGACGAGCCCAATCCCAATCCCGAGCCGTCAACTTCCGATTATGAATTCGGCGACGAAATAAGCGCTCAAAACCAATCTTTCTACGAGGATTATTCCGAAGAGGAAAAACAACTCTATTATACGCTGTGGAAGGAGACCACCACGGTCAAGGTGGAGATCGATATTACTCCGTTCGAGCTGAAAAAACTCAACGAGGCGTTTTACGATTGGAAGAAAGGCGACGCGACCAAGGCGGATACCTATCGCAAGTGCAATTTGATCATAACGGTCAACGGCGAGACGTACCGTTACGAAGAGGTGGGTATCCGTATGCGCGGCAACACGTCGCGAACGGATTTCGTCGACGACGACGGCGACATATACAATCTGGTGCATTTCCGTTTCAGCCTGACGGAGACATTCGACGGCGAGGAATACGAGGGCAACGCCTGGGGAAAGGAATGTTATCACGATTGGAAGCGCGATACCGCCGAGGGCGAAGCCGCACGCAAGGCGCGCAAGGACCGTACTTTCGCCACAATGGAGAAGTTCTATTACAAGTGGAACAAGTGCTATGATCAGACGTATATCCGCGAGCTCTACGCCAACAGGATGTTCCGCGCGTACGGCATATTGGCGCCGCATATCACTCTTGCGCAAATATGTATCAAGCAGCGGGACAATATGGAGTCCGTCGGCGTAGGCAATCTTTACGAGCTTATCGACAAACAGTTTGTCAAGCGCAACTTCGACAAGCAACGCAAGGGCGGCGACTTGTACAAGTGTACTTACAGCGCCAAGGGTCCTGCCGATCTGACATACATAGACGAGCGTAATTGCGGTATCGAGACGGCGACGGAGGGTTTCAGCTATGATCTCAAAACAAACGACGACCCGACCGAGCCGGAGTGGAGCAATCACAGATATATCAAGGAATTCGTAAGTATGCTCAATGCGGGCGGCAGCGCCGCCGATTTCAAGGCAAAATTCCGGTCATATATAGATATGGATTATTTTGCTCGTTTTGAAGCCGTCAATTACCTTTTGGGCAATCCGGACTGCATTCGCAACCACGCCAACAACTACTATCTGTACTTTACACCCGCGGACGAGAAGGGCAAATTTACCGCGTACATTATTCCGTACGACTACGACCGTTGTCTCGGGGTCAATTACGAATGGAACCCCGCGCAGAGTATGGTCAAGTTCGGACCGTATACAAAGGAAAGTACTATTGACGAAAACGGCCGCAAGTGTTTGAATCCGCTGTATACACGGACGATCCTCGACGGCGGAGACGCGGAACTTCGCGCGATGTACTCCAACGCGCTCAACGTCGTATTGAGCGGCAAATGGTTCACCTACGATTACTACAAGTCGATATTCGACGCATACAAACTCAATTATGCGTCTCTCGCGCGTCCGTCGCAGGCAATTATCGACAGTTGCGGCGCAAGACTCAATATCCCCGCGTTTGTATTCAGCGAGGACGGCTCTACGGATATTCGCGGAGGAAGCAATCTAAAAGTGGAGTATTATATGCAACAAAAACGGAACACCGCGCTTAACGGTTTGAACCGATAGCCGTGGTGCGGGGCGATTTTGTTATCGTACGGAACGGAAACGGAATATATACGACAATCGTTTGAAAAAGCAGGGCGCGCATAGTGATTATGCGCGCGTCGCAGTCAACCGAAGTTTCAATTATATCCTCGACCTTGTAACAAAAAGAGCCTCCGTCAAGTCGATAAGGGGGACTTGATGAGAAGAGAAGCCGCCGCCTGACAAGAAGTACCGCCCGTGCTGATTGCGCGGGCGGCGTTTCTATTTGTCGGACGGGTCATTTGCCAATCGGCTTTCGAAATTGACCCCGTAGAAGTGTTGACTATCGGTTGCGCGCATACAGTCGGCAACGAATAGTCCCGCAGCGAGACAGCTTTCGCCGAGGCTTTTGCCGGCAAGCACGTTCGCCGTCATAACGGAGGAGAAAATGTCTCCCGTGCCGTGATACTTGGCGGGCAGTTTGGGCAACATCTCGTATTGAAAACAGCCGTCTTGCAGTATCAGTTCGCCGATAAGTCCGTCAAATTCCACCCCCGTTATTACCACTGCGGCGTCGGCGGCGTCGGCAAGTTTGCGCGCCAACTCTTCCACATAACGCTTGTCGTATGACGCGCGGTATACCGTGTTCGTAAGGAAGCACGCCTCCGTCACGTTGGGGTCAATAATATCGGCGCGGGTTATCAATTGCGCCATAGCGCGTACATACTCCTCGTCGAATCCGCTGTACAGTCTGCCCTCGTCTCCGAAAACGGGATCGATGATTATCGGACTGTCGGGGTTGGAGAATTTGTCAAAACACTCCTCGGCAAGGGTCATCAACTCCTTTTTGCCGAGGTATCCCAGCAAAAACGCGTCGAAATTTATGCCGCTTTGCTGCCATTCGCGAAAGATATCGGGGATCTCGTTCGTCAGATCCAGGTAACTCCAACTTTTGAATTGCGTATGGTTGGACAGCACCGCTGTGGGCAATACGCACGTCTCTATGCCGTATCGCGATAGTATCGGCAGCGCCACGGTAAGGGAGCATTGTCCCACGCAGGACAGATCTTGCATAGTCAGTATTCTTTTTGCTTTCATAATATTCTCCGATTTTTATCAATTTGCTTGCCTTGCAAAGGCATTGCGCCGTTCGTGCGTTATGCGCGCATGATTTCTTACAACGGCGATTTATGTCGGCTTCGCTTTGCGGAACAGTCGAACGTAATTTATTTTAACAAAAATTTCAAACTAAGGCAATGGTTAATGAACGGTTTTTTGATATAATTCAACAAACGACAAAAAACGCCGATATCGTTCGGCGCAGACGTACATTTTTCGATTCCGTGAAATATCGGGACGTAGAAGTAAATGAAATACGGAAGTCGCCGCTCCCAAGCAGAATAGGAACGCGCGGCGCAAAAAAGCAAACGTACTCTGTGTGTTCCTTGCCGTACCAATTAGTACGTACTGTAATTTATTCACGCCCGAGCGATAGCTGTCGGCTATGCGCGTTTTGCGCACAGCAGCAGTGAGGAAAGCGAAAATTTATGGCGGAAATGGTTCAATCCACGCGGTTCATACGGTATCCTATGCCGACGTGGGTCTGAATGTAATCCTGCGTGCCCTGAGAGTTCTCCAATTTCTTTCGCAGGCTTGCCATAAAGACGCGCAACGACGCCACGTCGTTATCCCAACTGCTGCCCCATACGTTTTGGGTTATATATGTGTGGGTAAGCACCTTTCCGACGTTTTTTGCAAGGAGACTGAGCAATTTGTATTCTATGGGGGTAAGGTGCAGTTCGGCGTTGCCGAGATATGCGCTGCCCGCGGCGAAGTCTATCCGGAGATCCCCGTTGACGAATACCGATTGTTCGCTGCCCGCTGTCGCATCGATACGGCGTTTCATCACCCTTACGCGCGCAAGCAACTCCGCAACGGAGAAGGGCTTAGTAACGTAATCGTCCGCACCCGCGTCCAATGCCGATATCTTGTCGTCGTCCTCGCTGCGGGCGCTTATCACGACTATGGGCATATTGGACCAACTGCGTATGCGTTTGATGACTTCTATGCCGTCGATATCCGGCAAACCGAGATCCAACAAAACTATATCCGGATTGTGGCTTGCGGCGTTTGCGACGGCGCTTTCGCCGTTGTCCGCGACGATATATTTGTAGTCGTTGGCTTTGAGCGTGGCGACTATCAGGTTGCGTACCGACGGGTCGTCCTCGACAACCAAAATAAGATTCTTATTCATTGTTTTTCTCCAAGCCTTGCGGCAGAACGAAACTGAACACAGCGCCGTGCGGTTGATTGTCCGATACTTTGAGAACGCCTCCGTGAGCGGCGACGATGGATCTGCACAGGGCAAGCCCCAGACCGAGACTGCGGCGGCTGTCCGCTACGGCGTTGTCCCCCGTGTAGAACATTTCAAAAACTTTTTCCTTGACGGCTTCGGGTATGCCGTTGCCGTTGTCCGCCACGGAAAATTCCACCCCAGCTGTCGAATTTTGGGCGGAGATGACGATTTTGCTGCCCTTGGGTGTGTATTTGATTGCGTTGTCGATAAGGTTTACCAACACTTGCAGTATCAGCTTGGTATCCACCTTTACCAACAGCGGATTGTCGGGGATATCTTTGACGATAGTGTACTCGTTGCTTCTGCGGTGAACGTGCCGTATGGCTTCGTCTATCAATTCGTCCGCCAATTCGCAGGTAAAGTTGAGTTCGACGTGGCTGTCAAGTCGCGTGACGGAGAGCAGGTTCTCCACCAGAGAGTACAACCACATCGCGTCGTCGTAGATATCCGAAAACAGCTGTTTGCGCGTGTCGTCGTCCAATTTGTCGTAGGTATTCAACAGACAGTCGGCGTTGCCGGCAATGGAGGTAAGGGGCGTGCGCAAGTCGTGCGATATCGCTCGCAGCATATTGCCGCGCAACTGTTCCTGCCTTGCCTTCAAAGCTACTTGCTCTTTCTCTTCGCGGCTGTGAATATTGTCTATTGCCAGGGCACATTCTCCCACGACGGACTGAAAAATGCTTTTTTCCAACGATTCCAACGGTTTGTCGCCTATGCGTACACCCACAACGCCGTACGTTCTGTCGAATATACGGACGGAGCGGTATGACGTGCCGTCTGCTTCAAGTTCGCTCTCGTTGCTCTCGAACAGACGCTTTACCGTCTCCCGCTCGAAGTCTTTGCCGTCGCTGCCCTCCGCGCGGAAGATCTTCGGCTGCATATCTTCGACGGAGTATACGACGACGTCTCTGTCCATAAGTTTTACAAGCTGTTGCGCCATTGTGGCAAGCAGTTCGTCGCAATCCGTTTGCTGTTGCAACAGTCTGTCCGCGTCGAAAAGCACCTTGGTGCGGTATGCGGCTTGGATGGATTGTCTGGCGGTATATTGCAGGCGGTTGGCAAGCGCGCTCGTAACAAGCGAAGCGATGAGCATAACGAGGAAAGTCACATATGTCCCCGCCTCCGTGACGCGCAGACTGTAACGCGGTTCCACGAACAGGAGATTGTATACCAACACCGACGCAACGGCGCTGACCGCACCGCATAGATAGTTTTGCGTAAATACCGCCGTCAGCAAAACGCTCAACACATAAACCGTTACTATGCTTGCCTCGGATATGCCCAGATAGGAAAACAACATTCCTATGCCCGTGGCGGCAGCCAGGGTACCGATCGTAATGAGTAGGCTCTTCCAATCGGGGACGATTTTGCGCGACAGACCTCCGAATGTGCGCGTAAACTTCGTCTCTGCGGCGTGGTCGGGTATAATGTGTATCTCTATATCCGGCGCGATGGCGGTAAGCCTGTCCGTCAGCGGTTTGTTGCCGAACGGACGGCGCTTGATACTGCTTCGTCCGAGTACCACTTTCGTCACCCGAGACAGTCGGGCAAATTCTCCTATTTGAAAGCTGACGTCGTCGCCGTATACGGTGGTTACCGTTGCCCCGAACTTTTCGGACAGGGCGATATTGCGTTGCAGCCTGTCCTTGTCCTCGGCGGACATATCTCCCGCGTCGGGCGTGCTTACATACAGCGCGGTGAAATGCGCATCAAAGGCCTTTGCCATTTTTGCCGCGGTTTCTATTATGTGCGCGTTGGACGGAGACGCCGACAGACACACCAATATGTGTTCTCGATTTTGTTGTTCCATATCAGTGATTATATCACAAAAAACTCTCCGCAACAAATTTATTTTTTTTGGCTCTATGGCAAATGTTGGGGTCAAGACAAATTATGTAGAAAAGTAAGCTTGCTTTGCCCCAACATTATGCCATTAGAGCCGCCGACCAAACGCAAGCCTGTACGGTTGACTGCGCAACCGACCCCTGACGGGGCGCAAGCGCAGACTTGGTCGGACTACTGAGGAAGCCGAGGATGCCTCGGCTTGCATTGTTTGTACTTTCGGCGGGGAGTCGCAGCCCCGCCATCCCCCGCAAGGGCTGCAATCTCGGTTCACGCCCGAGATTGCAGGCGGAATTTTCGCTTTACTCGCTGCTATGCGCGACACGCGCATCTCCGCATGCTCAAATTCCGCTTTAATTTATAAGTCGACTTCTGTATTTTATTTACTTCCGTACCCCAACATTTCTCACAGAACCTTATTTTTTGTTTCGGTATTTGTGAGAGTCAATGCGCTTGTTGCGCTTGTTTTCGCGGATAAATTTGTCCAACTTGCCCACGGCAAAGTAGCCCGCTACACACAACGCGCACATAAGCGGCAGAAGAACGAGAGCTACCGTCATAACAACCTCCGCTTACAGCTTAAAGCATTTTTGCAACGATCTGTATTCTCCGACGACAAACAACGTTTTGTTCTCCGAAAGGACGGTATCGGGCGTTATCTCCACGTTGAGGACGTTGTTTTGCTTTACTCCCATTATGTTGATACCGAATTTGCGACGCACGTCCAATTCGCCTATGCTCTTGCCTATCCACCCTTTTGGGACGTTTACCTCAATGATGGCATGATTGTCGTCCAATTCGATGTAGTCCAGGATGTTGTCCAATCCGTAACGTATCGCCGCCCACCTTGCCATCTGACTCTCGGGATAGACCACGTCGTCCGCGCCTGCCAGCCGCAGAAATTTCTCCTGAGCGTCGTTTGCCGCGCGCGATACGATGAATTTGGCGTCAAGCTCTTTGAGCATAGAGGTAGTCTCCAACGAGTTTTGGAAGTTGTCGCTGATGGTCACCACGCACAGGTCGAAGTTTTTTACGCCCAGACCTTTGAGAAATTCTCTCTTGGTGCTGTCGCCTATTTGCGCGCGGGTAATGTAGTTGAGCGCGTCGTTTACGCGTTCTTCGCTTATATCCACAGCCATAACCTGACAACCCAGATTGTTGAGTTCTTTTGCCATATTGGCGCCGAAGCGTCCCAAACCTATCAGAAGTACCGTTTTCATATTTTTCACCTTATCCTATTGCCAAATTTCCCTGCGGAAGTTTGGATATATTTTTGTTTCCGTTGGACAGCACCGAATACAACAGCGTCAGTCCTCCCACTCTGCCGACGAACATCAGCAACATCAGCACGATTTGCGAGATTATCCCCAATGCGGGCGTTATGCCGAGAGTCAGCCCCACCGTGCCGACGGCGGACGCCGTCTCAAACAGACATTGATCCAATGGCAAACCTTCCGTCAGAGAGATGATCGTTCCGCCCGTAAGAAAAAGGAACAGATACAGCAGAAACAGTGCGGAAGCCGTCTTGACGGTGTCGTCGCTTATGCGGCGGTGGAGCACATGCGTATCTTTTCTTTTGCGGAACACCGAGAACGCGCAGGCAAACAGCAATGCAAATGTCGTCGTCTTGATTCCGCCCGCCGTCGAACCGGGAGAGCCGCCCACAAGCATCAGCACGATAGTAAGAGTCTTGCCTACGGAGGACATCGCGTTTAAGTCCACGGTATTGAAGCCCGCCGTGCGCGGAGTGACCGCGGCAAACAAGGACGCAAGTATTCGTTCTCCGACGGGCATTTCGGCAAATTCCGCAAAGAAGAAGTAGAGCGCGGGCGCCAGCGTGATGACGGCGGAAGTGATCAATACTATCTTTGTTTGCAGGTTGAACCGAGAAAATCTGCATTTGTTTTTGCCTATATCGTATATAGTCGGAAAGCCTATTCCTCCCACGAATATCAACGTCATCAGTGTAATGTTGAGCAGCGGATCGCCGACGTAACCCGTCATCGACGCAAAGCGTGCGGCGTCCGTACCCATTATGTCAAATCCCGCATTGCAGAATGCCGACACCGAGTGGAATATCGCCATCCACACGCCCCGTCCGCCGTATTGCGGCACGAATACGCCCATCAACGCGCATGCGCCCACGGTCTCCGCGGCGAATGTCGTTATGAGTATAAATATCGTCAGCCGCACGATGCCGCCCATTTTTTGGGCGGAAGTGGCTTCCTGCATTGCCGTCTTTTGGAACAGGCTGAATTTTCCCCCGAAGAGCAACATCAGCGCCGCAAAGGAAGTTATCACGCCCAATCCGCCTATCTGTATCAGCAGCAATATCACCGCTTGCCCGAACGCAGACCAATGCGTCGCCGTATCCACAACCACCAATCCCGTCACGCACACGGCGGAAACGGAGGTAAACAGACATTGGTTGAACGGCGTCGCGACTCGATCCTTGCAGGACACGGGCAGCACAAGCAACGTCGCGCCCAATAGTATCAGTACGACAAAGCTGATTATTATTACTTGAAACGGATTGAGATGAAGTCGAAGTTTCTTTTTGTCGGTCGTTCCCATACTCAAATTGTAGAACGGAATTGCTAAAAAATACATAAAGAAATCGTCCGAGACATAAAGAAAACATAAAGATCGGTCCGTCGCGCGGTGAAGTACGGTCGCTCCGACGGATTACCGTTTAATACTTTGAGTTTTGTTTATCTTTTATTATGAAAGAATTTTTACTGCGAATGAAAAAGTCAAACCCGAAACGTCGGATAATTTCCTGCTAAACGCAGTGACGCCGACTGTGAATAATACCCGATAATCCGTCGCAATTCCGATAACGGTGCAGGTCGGTGCGTAAAAACGCGACGTAGGTAAACAGATCAAATTGCCGAACTTTCGGCGCGACTGTAAGTCGCGAAAAAAAACGCCTTGCGGCGCTTTTTTGCATATAATTTGTTTTTTATCGTTTGTTGCGACGTCTTTTTCGTAGTAGCAGCGTCACTGTCAACGCGACGCCGGATATTGCAACTGCGGCTGATGAAACAGCAACAGCTAACCATATCCGCTTGTCCGTCTCGGGTCCTTTCTCAGGCGCTTCCGACGGTTCGGAGCCTGTATTCGGTCGTTCCGCCGCTACATCTATTATTATTTCGAATACCAGACTGTCTATATCGTAATTGCCGCCGTAATAGATGGCGGTTGCCGTCATTTTATTTTCGGATACTTTTACAAGAGAACTTTCGTCCCATGCAAAACCCTCCGGCAAATTGATATCGGATAGTTTTTCAAACATACCGCTTAACCGTATTGTGGTGTTTATATCTAAGTGCGATGCTTTGCGTATTTCAAACGTTCTTGCGATCGTCCCTGTGTAGTTGTGTATGCCCATAACGGTAACGGTTGCCGTCCCCGCGTTTA
>CANQNJ010000011.1 GCA_947625185.1 uncultured Clostridia bacterium | reverse complement strand
CATTTGCGCATAAATTGTTGACAAGACAACAAAAACATATTATTATATCCAATTGAGAGGGGTCTATGGAACAACGATACACGACATTTTCTTTGCTGTTGATCAATATTTCGAGGTGCGTTCAAAAGATCAAAAACGTCGAGATGGCGGCGCTCGGACTCAAAGGCAGGCAGGTGCAGTGTTTATTTGCGCTGTACAACTGCGTCGAGGGAGCAAGCCTGACGAAACTCGGCGAAATGTGCGGCGAGGACAAGGGAATGATGTCACGAACCGTAAAGGAACTTAGCGAGGAAGGACTCGTCTATATCGACGCAAATGGCGAACATAAGTACAAAAATCCCATTCGTCTCACTCCAAAGGGCGAGTCTGTCGCGGGTATTGTCGCCGAAAAAATCTCGTCGATACTCGAAGAAGGCGGTGCGGGTATCTCCGATGACGAACGTACTCAACTCTACCGTTCGCTCGGAATCATTTCGCAGAACCTGACGGAAATTTGTAAAAAATACGACATAAAACAAAAGTGACATACAGATTATTTTACCAAGGAGGGCTGTTGTATGTGTAAAAATCTCGTGACGCAGTTGATATACCGCGTCGTGCTGTGCGTAGTTTCGGCTTTTGCCTGCTTGCTGTCGCTTGGCATATTCTATATAGGCATAAACGGCGGAAACGAGTTTTCGTGGGGATTTTTGAAATATTACACCAACATAAGCAATTATTTTGTCCTTGCCGTTTCTGTCGTCGTTCTCGCCGATACGGTGAAGCGGGTGAGAAGGGGCGAAACAGAAGGGCACAATCGCAAGCTGCGGACGTTTAAGTTTATGACCGTTGTGATGATACTCGTCACCTTTCTCGTCGTCATCTTTTTGCTTCATTCGCCTTTGCAAGCAAGCTATTGGCGGGATATCGGCAATATGTCCTATCACTTCCTTGCGCCGATACTGTTCATATTGGATTATATCCTCTTTGACGAGAAGCGTACCATATCCGTATTTGCGCCGCTTTACAGTCTGATAATTCCGCTCGTTTATGTGGCGTACATATTCATTCTGGGCGCGATCATACCGGATTTTGCCTATCCGTACTTTTTCCTCAATGTGCGACAACTCGGTTACGGCGGCGTTCTGCTTTGGGTGTTGGGTCTTATGGGCGTGTTTATCGCGCTGGGATATCTCCTTTGGCTGTGGAACCGATTTGACAAAATCGACGGCAAACGGAGATTTGACTTCCGCAACGTCATATTTCCCAACAGACAGCCCCGCCGAGAGGAAGTTGCAGCGCAACGCGACAGCGGTGCGCCCGATCATATGGAGGAGACCGATGATAAAAATATTGATTGACAGCGCGTCGGATATCGAACAGGCAGAAGCGCTGAAAATGGGGATATCGCTGATTCCGATAGAGGTAATGTTCGGCGAGGAAACTTTTTGGGACGGCGTAAATCTTTCGCACGAAGATTTCTTCAAGAAGCTAATCGCAAGCGACGCGCTGCCGAAAACCAGCCGAATAAACGAATATCGGTGGAGCGAGGCGTTTGAAGCATTGACGCAAAACGGCGACAAGGTGATAGCTATCACAATTTCGTCCAAGCTTTCCGGAACGTTTGCGTGCGCAAAAACCGCCGCCGAGCGCTACCCGGGCAATGTCTTTGCGGTAGACAGTCTGAACGCCGCCGCGGGAGAGCGTATCCTCGGCGAATATGCGCTGCGCCTTGTCGCAGAAGGTTTAGACGCGGCTCGTATCGTAGAGGAATTGAACGCCAAGAAAAAGAAAACGCAGGTTATCGCCGTCGTAGATACGTTGAAATATTTGAGAATGGGCGGAAGAATATCCGGCGTTACGGCTCTTGCGGGCGAAATGCTGTCGGTAAAGCCCGTCGTTTCCGTCATCGACGGCGAAGTAAAGCTCGTCGGAAAGGCTATCGGCAGCAAGCGAAGCAACAACTTATTGATGCAGCTCGTGGATAAATGCGGCGGGATAGATTTCTCTATGCCTTATGGTCTGATGTATTCGGGACTGTCCGACGAATATTTGAAAAGATATTTGCACGACAGCGAGGCGCTTTGGCGGGATCGCATTGACGATCCGAGCAAAATCCCGACCTATCAGGTGGGCAGCACGATAGGCACGCATATCGGTCCCAATGCCGTCGGCGTCGCGTTCTTCTCCAATTGAACTGTGCAAAAATCATATTCTTTACGACACTGTCGATCGCAACCGTTGGGCTAAATTGTTGCAAGCTTTGCGTTTCGCGCGGGACGAATATGCCGTTGCCGAGAGCGTATCGACCTATCCCCCCCCCGACGGTTGAGCATTGGTGTAATTTGCGAGGAGGGAGCGCAAGCGACGCAAAGAGTACGCGCAGATTTTGTCAATTGTATACCGTTTTTTGCTTGCTTTTTTCGGCAGGTATGTAATTTTGTTGTATAGTGACAGTCGGCTTTTACCGTCGTCTCGGTTCGCCCGTGAAAATGACGGCAGCGAAAATGCCGACTTTACTTTTACCGATAATTGTATTATAATTATATTAAACGTTCGGGGCATACGCAATATCGCGATTGTCCGGGATATGTTGCGATAAATTCAAGGCGTGCAATAATTGACCGATGACTCGGTCGGCGCAAGAGGAAGAAATGAAGATAATAGACAAAAGATTGAAAGAAACCGCAGATATCATCGACAGCAAATTTCTTACAGTCCGCGAACAAAACAGGGCAGAGGTGTCTACGGATATTTTGCCGCATATCAGGCATTTTTGCGAAGCGTTTATGTACAAAGTGTATGACGAGGAATGCGAGTAAATCGCAACAGGCAAAGGAGATAATATCGAATGGCAAATTTGATCGTCTATTATTCGAGAACGGGCGAGAATTATTTGAACGGTTCCATTAAATATATCACAAAGGGCAACACAGAGCGCGTTGCCGAACTCATCAGAAAGGCGGTCGGCGGCGATATGTTTCGGATAGATACCGTGCAACCGTATTCGGATAGATATTTTCAATGCTTGGAGCAAGCCAAGACGGAACTTCAAACCGACGCCCGCCCCGAGATCAAGGCTTTCGTCGAGGACATTTCTGAGTACTCTACGATTTTTGTCGGTTATCCCAATTGGTGGGGACAGATGCCTATGTGCGTATGTACCTTTCTCGAACATTACGATCTGACGGGCAAGAGAATAGTCCCCTTTTGCACAAACGAGGGCGGAGGAATGGGCGGCAGTGAAAAACTGCTCAAAAAGATTTGCAAAGGCGCAATTGTCGCGGGCGGTTTGTCTGTGCGCGGCGCGGACGCGGATAGGTCCGAACCCGTAGTCGCTTCGTGGGCAAAAAGGAGAGTTTGAGCCTAACGCAGACGTCGGCGACTCGGAACGCGTCTGTGGACATCATCTGGACAAAGCGGCTGTCGTTGCGACTTTGTTGTAGGCATTTCTTCATACGGAGCGTACCGAGGCAAATCGGACAAGAAGAACTTCGCGCTCGCAGCGTCGGAGATACTTGCCCGATTGTTTGTCAAAAGTCATTTGGAAAAAATTCCGCGTAACTATGTACGAGAGAATAAAAATATGATATATTATCGGTGAGGGCTATCCGCGCATTGTCTGACGCGGATACGGAAAAGGAGTAGTTATGAAAATACTTGTAACGGGCGGAGCGGGCTATATCGGCTCGCACACGGTGGTGGAACTGCAACAGGCAGGGCACGATGCGGTTGTTATAGACAACTTTTCCAATTCGTCGCCAGTGTGTTTGCAACGTATAGAGCAAATAACGGGTAAAGCCGTTCCCTTCTATGAGGGCGACGTGAGAGATACCGAGTTGCTCAACAGGATATTTGACGAACACAAAGTAGATTGGGTAATTCACTTTGCGGGACTCAAAGCGGTGGGCGAATCGGTAGAAAAGCCGTTGGAGTATTACGACAACAATATCGGCGGCACGTTGAAACTGCTTGAAGTAATGCAGTCTCACAATTGCAAACGCATTGTGTTCAGTTCTTCTGCAACGGTATACGGCGATCCCGAACGTTTGCCCATAGACGAACTGTGCGCAGTAGGCGGAACAACCAATCCGTACGGTACAAGCAAGTATTTTCAGGAGCGCATATTGCAGGACGTTTACAACTCGGATAACGGTTGGACAGTAGCATTACTGCGTTACTTCAATCCCGTAGGCGCGCACGAAAGCGGACTTATAGGCGAAGATCCCGCAGGCATACCCAATAATCTTACTCCCTTTATTGCCAAGGTGGCAATAGGGCAATTACCGGAAATAGGCGTATTCGGCAACAATTACGACACGCCGGACGGCACAGGCGTAAGAGATTATATTCACGTTGTGGACCTTGCCAAGGGGCATTTGGCGGCGATAGATAAACTTACTCAGTCGGGAGTGTATATTTACAATCTCGGCACAGGCGTCGGTTACAGCGTGTTGGACGTTATTCACGCCTTTGAAAAGGCTTGCGGACGCAAGTTGCCCTACAAAATAAAGCCGCGCCGCGCAGGGGACATTGCAGCCTGTTATGCGTCGAGCGACAAAGCCAAGCGCGAACTCGGTTGGCAAGCTACGCTCGGCATTGACGAGATGTGCGCCTCGTTGTGGAATTGGCAAACAAAAAATCCCAAAGGATACAATAGCTGATGAATATAAGGGACATAATTATCGCGCACGGTCAGCAACACCTGTTGCCCGTGTTGGACGGTTTGAGCGGTGACGAACGCGCCGCGTTTATCGAACAATTGAAGGGTATCGATTGGGCATTGACGGAGCTGTGGCGGCATCCGCACGATTTGAGCGGCAAGGGTCGCATTCGGCCCATTACGGGGCTTTCGTCGGAAGATATCCGCCGCGACGGACAAATCTATACACGCGTCGGCGAGGACGCCGTTCGTTCGGGCAAAGTGGGCGCAGTGCTGTTGGCGGGAGGTCAGGGTACGAGACTCGGTTGGGACGCGCCGAAAGGGACGTTCGATTTGGGTATCAGTCGCCCCATATATATATTTGAGCGGCTTATTGCCAATCTGAGCGAGGTTTGCGCGCGCTGCAATTGCTTTATACCGTTGTTTATTATGACCAGCGAAGTCAACGACGCCGCCACGCGCGAATTTTTGAGCGCACACGCATACTTCGGCTATCCCGAACGGTATATACGCTTTTTTGTACAGGATATGGCGCCTGTCGTGGATCTCGACGGCAAGTTGATGCTGTCCGAGCGCGGGTTGGCAACGTCTCCCAACGGTAACGGCGGTTGGTATTCTTCTCTGGCGAGAGCGGGCGTACTTGACGATTTTCCCGATATAGAGTGGCTCAACGTATTTGCCGTGGACAACGTGCTTCAACGCATTGCCGACCCTGTTTTCGTCGGAGCTACCATCGTCAGCGGTTGTAATTGCGGCGCCAAGGTGGTGCGCAAGTGCGATCCGTACGAACGCGTCGGCGTGCTTTGCCTCGAAGACGGTATTTCGTCCGTGATAGAATACTACGAAATGACGGAAGAAATGGCAAATGCGCGAGGCGCGGACGGCAATCTTGTATACGGTTACGGCGTAATACTCAATTATCTTTTCAAGCTGTCCAAGCTGCGTGAGACGGCGGCAAACCGTATCCCCGTACACGTCGTCAGAAAGAAAGTCCCCGTTTTGCAGCCCGACGGCACGTTCGTCAAGCCCGAAACGGAAAACGCGTATAAATTCGAAACGCTTATTCTGGATATGATACGTCTGATGGGGACGTGCTTGCCTTTCGAAGTCGTTCGCGAGCGCGAGTTCGCTCCCGTAAAAAACAAGATCGGCACAGACAGCGTGGAATCCGCCCGTGAATTGCTCAGGCTGAACGGCGTGGAATTGTAAATTTCGGCAGAGCAACAAAGTTTGTTGTCTTTTTTACTCCTTTGACGTCTCCCGCGGAATTTGTTCTGCGGGAGATTGTTATGTGAAGTACGCATCACAGTGAGTGGTGCGGACGCGGTACCCCTATTCACCCGTATGCGGCGAAACGGTTGTCCTTTGGCGATATATCAAGTAAATTTTTTGTGGGGTATTGACAGCCGAACGGCAAAGTGTTACAATATATTTAGATATTATGTTCGATTTTGCTTCGGAGGGTAGAATTGTCTGAGAAACAGTACGTTTCAATAGATCTCAAATCCTTTTATGCGTCGGTGGAGTGTCGCGAACGCGGTTTGGACCCTATCGTCACCAATCTCGTAGTGGCGGACGAAAGTCGCACGGAGAAGACGATATGTCTTGCCGTATCGCCCGCGCTTAAAGCGTACGGTATCCCGGGCAGGGCGCGCCTGTTCGAGGTGGTGCAGAAGGTCAACGCCGTCAACGCCAACCGTCAAGCCAAGGCCCCCGGCAGGAGATTTGCAGGCAGATCCGTCGACTCGAGGGAGCTTGCGGCAGACTCGTCGCTTGCGTTGGATTACATCGTGGCGCCGCCGCGAATGGGATTGTATATGGAGTACAGTACTCGCATTTACAAGATATATACCAAGTATGTGGCGCCGCAAGATATCCATGTATATTCGATAGACGAGGTATTTATCGACGTTACGGCATATCTCAAAACATACGGACTGACCGCGCGGGAGCTTACCGTCAGGATGATACGCGATGTCTATGCGACGACGGGCATTACCGCTACGGCGGGTATCGGCACCAATATGTACCTCGCCAAGGTGGCAATGGACATAGTCGCCAAGCACGTCGAAGCCGATTCCGACGGGGTGCGTATCGCGGAACTCGACGAAATGAGCTATCGCAGAAAGCTGTGGGCGCACAAACCGTTGACGGATTTTTGGCGGGTGGGCGACGGATACGCCGGACGGTTGGAGCAGATAGGAATGTACACAATGGGAGATATTGCCCGTTGTTCGCTGCATAACGAAGGCATATTGTACAAGATTTTCGGGGTCAATGCCGAGTTGCTGATAGATCACGCCTGGGGATGGGAGCCTGTTACCATTGCGGACATCAAGTCCTACCGACCCGAGGCAAACAGCGTCAGTTCGGGGCAGGTACTCTCCTCTCCGTATACATTTGACAAGGGCAAGCTGATCGTCCGCGAAATGACGGACCTGTTGGCGTTGGACCTTGTGGACAAGGGGTTGAAAACCAACCAGATCGTGCTGACGGTAGGCTACGATGTGGAGTGCCTCATCGACCCCGATATCCGTCGCAAGTACAAGGGCGAGATCCACGTTGACCATTGGGGGCGCAAAGTGCCGCGGCACGCGCACGGCAGTATCAATCTTGACGCGTACACATCCTCCGCCAAGCAGATTACCGAAGCCGTGACGGAGCTTTACGATCGAATAGTCAATCCCGACTTGTTGGTACGCCGTATGTATGTGGTGGCGAATCATGTGCTTGCCGCAGACGACGTGCCCGTCGAGAAATATGAACAGATGAGCATATTTACCGATTACGGTCGCGAGTCGGAGCGGCGCGCGGAGGAACAGGCGGCGCTTGCCAAGGAGGAGAGTCTGCAAAAGACCGTCCTCAGCATACACAAACGGTACGGCAAGAACTCGCTTATCAAGGGAATGAATCTCGAAGAAGGCGCAACGACCATCGAGCGCAACGGACAAATCGGCGGACACAAACGGTAAGCAACCTGCCGACGGCTCCGATGCGGTATGAGGTATTTTGTACCTATTCCGAGCGTTGTCGCATGGATATATCGGTTAATTAAAATATGAAAGATACAGATAACTACGAAGATATAATCGATTTGCCGCATCACGTCTCGGCAAACAGACCGCATATGTCGGTATACGACAGGGCTGCGCAATTCAGTCCCTTTGCCGCGCTGAAAGGATACGATGACGAGATAGACGAAGCGGCGAGATTTACGGAAGAAAAGATCGACCTCGACGGCGCACGTGCGGAAGAATTGAATGAAAAACTTCTGTTGTTGACGGAACAGGTCTCTGCTCGCCCGAAAATCCAACTGACGTATTTTCGTCCGGACGGCAAGAAGAGCGGCGGCGAATATATTACGAAAGAGGATTGTCTGCGTAAAGTGGACGTCTATAACCGCAAATTGTTGATGGAAAGCGGACTTGCGGTCGCTTTTGACGATATATTCGATATCCAATTAAAATAATGACGGATCGGACAGGCATATCGGCGTCACCGAGCGTAAAGTTGCGCCGACTCGGCAATGTTTTCGGTCAAATATATGGAAGGTCATCTCGGCGATAAAACGCAAAAAGCAGTCGACCGAACGGAAGCTCGATCGGAGAACTGCATAAAGTAAAATACGCACCCGTAACAGAGGTGCGTATTTGTCTGTAATGGTGGAGGTGACGGGAATTGCACCCGTGTACCGACGTAAGACTACCTGACTTTCTTCGCGTACAGTTTGCTTTTGACGTCACAGCGGTAAGATAGCAAACCAACTTGCCGCTGCCTGCGTCGGAAAGAATTTCGAACCGAGACGTCCCGACGTCACCGTCAAGGTTCTATTTGCGTAGTCTTGCGCCGAACATTCGGCGACGCAAAAGCGCCGAAGTCAACGTGCCGTATCAGTTAAGCGGCAAATGCCAATCTGTTGGATTGACGAGAAGTGCTATTGTCAGCATTTAATTTGATTTTGCCTTGATGACGCAGTGGGCGCTGCGACGCGCTTATCAAGTCTCCTTCGACGCCGGGCGAATCTTACAAACACCCCCGTATCGGAAACCGCAATATATTATACTACAATAATGTCGATTTGTAAACAACTATTCGTCCGCGACTTTTGATCGGATAATTTTATTTCCTCTTTCGTTACATTGCACATAGAGAAAAAATGGTTCTGTGAGAAATGTCGGAGCGTAGAAGTAAATAAAATACAGAAGTCGACTTACAAATTAAAGCGGAATTTTCGCGCGCGGCGATGCGCGTGTCGCGCATCGCCGCGAACAATGCGAAAATTCCGTTGCAAGCGGCGACCTGCGCGGCGCTTGCAGCCCTTGCGGGGGATGGCGGGGCATGCGACTCCCCGCCGAAAGTACAAATAATGCAAGCCGAGGTGTCCTCGGCTTCCGCAGAAGTCCGACCAAGTCTGCGCTTGCGCCCCGTCAGGGGTCGGTTGCGCAGTCAACCGCACAGACTAGCGTTTGGTCGGCAGCAGAGCTAAAAAAAATCCCGTCGGACGCTATGTGCGCCCAACGGGATAGTTTATTGCTCTTTTGCCAATGCTCGCCGATTATTCGTTATCGGGTTTGTCGGAAGCGGCTTCTGTTGCGGCTGCTTCCTCGGCGGGAGCGGCGGTTTCTTCGTTGTCATTGGAGAGGAATCCTCCGTTGACCGTCTTGACCTTGATCAGACCGTCTTCCATCAAAGACTTGGTAGATCTTCTTCTGAGCTTGTAGTTCTCGTGATGTTCTACGCCGCGTTCAACGCCCATATTGTCCATCAACAGTTTGACGAGCTGTTTAGCATACAACAGCGAACGTCCGCCTGCCACCTTGACGAGCGTGGGAACGGTCTCGTAACGAGCCTTGTCGGAAACGTCTTTTGCGTGATACTTGGGCGCAAGATCTTCCGCTTTGAGGGCGATGTACATATTGATCTTTTTGCCGCGCAGTTGCAGAATGACGCACTTTGCTCTTCCCTTGTAGAAGGTGTCGTACTTCCAACTTACGCGAGAACGTACCTTCTTGTAGGACAACAGGTCGTTTTTAAGATCGGAGTAGAGTTCCTTGACTTTGTCATCCGCCTGTGACAGACGCGCATAGAAGCTTCTGTCAAGTACCGTGCGTTGATCCGCACCGGCTACGACAAGCGCGATGTCATCGTCATCGGTCGCTTCGGGGACTACTTCCTCTTGGGGTTGTTCTTCCTCAGCGTCCGTTGCAACCGTTTCGTCCTGAGCGGGTTCTTCCGTATCCGAACTTTCGTTATCCTTTCTGCGAAGGAGTAACAGCAGAATAATAACGATATTGAGGATGATGATTATCGCAAGCAATACCCAGATCCACCAATAATTGGGTTCGTCGGCAGGAGCGACGTCGGCGGGAGTGTTGGACAATATCGCAAAGTCGGAGAAGTTGTTGACCTTGACGGTTATTTTGCCGTTCTCGACGGTGGCGTTGCTTACCAATTGAGTAGTCGTGCCGTGGATGTGGTATACGATCAAGTTCTCGGCGGTAAGGCTGCCGAACTTATCCGTATTGGTGAGTTCGATGACAAATTCGCCCTCGTATTCCTTGCCGAAGTGAATGTCGAGTACTTGCAGCAATGACGCGTTTTCGTTCTTGCCGTCGGATTTAAGGAAATCTTTGAAGTAATCTACTGTTCTGTCCGACTTTGCGGCGACGAGCGTTTCCGTTGTGGGAACGACGCCGTTGACGTCGGTGACTACTATCGAAGTGCCGTCCACGGTAAGCGGTTTGCCGTCGGGACCGAGTACGTCGAATTTCGTTCCGGGTACGCCGGGTTTAACGGGTGGTTTATCGGGTTCATCTTCGTCGGCTTTGACTATTTCCCAATTGAGCGGGTCGATATTCAATTGATAGTTCTCGGTATTGGCGACAAGTCTTACGCTTGCGGTGTATTTGCCGATGTCGGTAGCAGTGTTGCCTGTGTACTCCCATCCGTTTGCGGTAAATTTGTCGTTGAGGTCCGCCTCGATGTCGGATTTGAGTTTAACGGTAAATGCTTCGCCCGTATATTTGAACGGTTCGTTATTGTAATCCCAAGCGTTCTCGTGGGTTACCACGGCTTTGTCGATGGTAACTATGATCTTCTGCGTTTCGGAACGGTTTTCCGCATATGTGCCGGAAGTGATCTCGCAGTAGTATACGCCGCTGTCCGCAACGTTGCCGAGACGGCTAAGAGATTGATCTGTCTCGTCGAGTTTTTCAAAGCTGTCGGGATCGCTCAAAGAAGCTTTGTACCACTGATAAGAGTAGTTGTCGTTGCCTTCGCCCTTGTCCGCATAAGCGGTCAGTGTGAAGCCTTTCTGGTCGTAACTCTTTTTGTTTTCGTTATCGAAACCTTCGCCGTCGAACGAGACGTTTGCCTCAAATGTAGTAACGGCGTGCAACGTTACGTCGCCGTTTACCGTCGTAACGCGTTCGTTGTCGTTGTTGAGCCAAGCTACTATGTCCTTGCCGTCCTTGCCTGAGGATGCAGGGGCAAAGATATCTACGTCGGCGCCGTCGGGCAGTATGCCGCGGATGGTTTTGCCGTTGAACTTGTAGCTTACGTTGCTGAGTCCGCCGACCGTCGCGTTTACGGATACGGCAACGTTCTCGTACTTGATATTGTTGTCGATCCAGGTGACGATAGAGTCAACGGTGGTGTAATCTGTGCCGCCCAGGAAGCTTACGATCTTGCGGAAAGCTCTTGTAAGAAGAGGATCGTAGTCTATTCCGACAAGATCAACGTTGCCCGTCCAGGAGAGATTGCCGTTGGAAACGATATCCGCAAGCGTTACGTCCTGCAATGCTTCGGGTATGTATTCCGCAACTTCCTGCACATAGTGAAGCAGCCTCTCATAAACGGCGTCAAATCTTTCGCGTTGTCCGAGTTCGGTCAAGATACGTCCGAAGCTTTCGTTGGCGTTTGTTCTGAGATAGCTTTCGAAGTCGCTTCTTGTCCAATTGGCGGCATCGAGAGTGTGCAGTTCGTCAAGGACGATCTGTACGGCGCCTTCCAACTTGGCGGGGATACCCTTCAAGCCGTAGTCTTTGAGTACTTCTTCGACCTCGGCTGCGCTGTTCTTGGAAGCGACCTTTCTGACCGCGTTGAAGAGCTTGTTGAGAACGAAGTCCTTTCCGGGGATGTTTCTGTTCAACAAAGCGCCGAATGCGCCCTGATAGTCGAAGCCTTTGAGAATGTCAAGCATTTGTTCGGGAGTGTATCCCTTGACGAACTCGACCGCTTTGGAAACGGTCATGTCGCTCATCTCGAACAAGTCGCGTTGAGAACTCTCGGAGAAGTAGTTGAACAGAGTCAGCATATTGACGCTTTCGGGGATTCTTACGTTGAGGGTCCATACGCCGTCTATCTTGCCGAAGTCAACGTGATCCTTGGCATATCCGATAACTCTCTGTACTTCGGAACCGTCGTAATTGACCAATTCGAATCTGACATCGAAATGAGTTTTGCCGAAGGAAAGTTCGAGTTCCACGTTGTATTCGATGACGAATTCGCTGTCGGCGGACTTGATTTTGCCGAACAGATCGGATATAAGTCCCTTGACTCCGTTGGCTTCCCATCTGCCCTCTTCGGTGAATATGACGTTTTCTCCGACGGTGATGTTTCTGAGAGCGGCTACGATGTCGCCGATCTCCAACGCGGGAGCGCCGTTTTCCACGATATCCTTAACGGTTTCCGTCAACGTCTCCGTCTTGTTGCCGTTTTGAGTGTACATTTCGCCGTATGTATCGCCGAGTCCGCTTGTATCGCCATTGGCGATCTGCTCCTTGACTTCTTGCTTCTTTTCTTCCAACAATTCGGGAGAGTCGGCAAGTTCGGGATATTGCTCTTTGACGGCTTCTTCGACGATGACGTCCTGGACGACTTCATTTACTTCGTCCACAACTTCCTCGATCTTGGAAGGTTCCACGTCCGGATGGTTGTCCATATACTCGGCAACGGCTTGCTTGATGACGAGGTCGTAGTCGCCGTTGAGGTATTTTTCCAACTCGCCGGGTTCTCTGAGCCGTTCTTCGAGTTTTTCCTTGTAGCGACCCAATACCGATTGGATATCTTCGTCGCCGGGTTCTACGGGCGCGCCGAGTCTGTGAATGATATGGGCAGGCTCCGTCGATTCGGGCAGCAGTTGATTGATAATGATATCTTTCAACTGAGAAACGATTTTGTCTCTCAAACCGCCGATTTCATTGCGGGTGATTTCCCCAAGGCGTTGCGCGTCAACGGAAAGGGTGAGAGAGTAATCGTCTCCTCCTACCGTTATGACGTCGTTTTGCGGTTCCGTTACGGGTTCTGCCGTTGCAACGGAAGCAAACGCCACGCCGAAGACCAACACCAATGAAAGCAGTGCAATCAAAACCGTCTTGATGTTTCCATAGGTCTTTTTCATATAAATGCTCCTTTTGTTATTTTCGGATTGATATAGTATTATACGCATATGCGTGTAAACTAAATTCACAGAGTATATTGTAATTCATATTGTACTATCTGTCAAGAGTAAAATGAAAAAACGCCTACAAAAAAGCGTTTTTTTCCGATTTTTTTACCAATTTTCTACAATCGGAGAGCAAATATACATTGTAAAACGGCGATTGTCGGTAATTTTACCGTTTTTCGGAAGGCATATCGTCGGTTTCGTTTGCGTCGGACGGTTGTTCGGAAACGGACGTATCGGCTTGCGCGGCTGCCGTCGACATTTGAGATTTTTTGCGTTTTTTGCGTATTATCAGCAATGGCAGCGCAACGGCGAGAGCTATCAACGCCGCGCCCCCTATCGTGCCGAAAGATATTATCAACTTCATCAATGAGGACATTCCGCCGTTTCCCAACGATTCGAGGGGCATTGCTTTGAATACGGCGTTGTACTCCGCGTCGCCTGTGACGACGGTCAACGGTTTGTCCCATTTGTCGAATATGTAGGAGTATTCTCCGTCGGGAGCTTTGACGGGGTTTGCGGGCGGAACTATCGTCTCGCCGTATCGGTAGCTGCGTACGCTTACGGTATTGCCTTCCGACCTGAAAGTGACGGTGTAGTATATATCGGACAGCACCGCGAATACCGTTACGTCGCTTTCGGGCATGGTCAATTTGTTGTCGACGAAAGCGACTTCGTTGCCGTACATATCCACGGCATACAGGCGTTCCAGATTGACGCCGACGGGTATGTCTCCGACGGTGATGGTTATTACGTCGTCGCGCAACAGGTCGGAGTAAGCGCTTGCGGACAGCAATGACGAACTTGCCTCGGCTATGTACAGGTTGAAGCGCGTCATAACGCGGTATGTGACGTCGGGATTCATCGCGAAGGATATGTGTCCGTCGTCCGTCGTCATTCTTACCGAAGTCAATACGTCGCGGTCGAGCCGATACAGGCGCGAGTTCGTCGGGCTGAATTCGCCCGAGATGCTTGCGCGTACCGAGCAATCCGCACCCACGGGTCTGCTTTCGCCGAAGAATTGCAGATAATAGCCGTACTCCATATTGCCCGTCTGGTATCTGTTGAAAGTGTAATATTTCGCTTCGGCGCGGCGCAGATTGTACACGTCCAACGCCGAGACGGACAGTATTACGGATCCTCTGTTGCAGTTGAGAGTGACGCCCGCGTCGGCGCGTTCCGCTATCTCCAACAGGCAGGATATATCTATGCGGTTCTGATCGGCAGCGACGAATTCGGCTGTATAGACTTCGCCGTCGAATTCTATCGCGGCGGGTCGTCCGTCTGCCGACATTATTGCGCTTTGACGGAATACTGCAACGTAAGTCGCGTCTCCGTTTGCTTCGGTTATCGGCTTGTTCCAATCGACGAATACATAGACGTACATCGAATTGTGTTCGCGCTCGGGCGTGCCGAAGGGATATGCGGGCAGCTCTCCTTTCCATACGGGGGTTACCGTTTTCTCGCCGTCTACCTCCCATACGATGAGCGTGCTTGCCTCGAATAAAGCGGTGTAGCGATCGGTTTGCTCCGTCACGGCGACGGGCTGTCTGTCCCAACCGACGAAACGGTATTGCCTGCCGTCGGGATCGTCGGGTTTGACGGGAACGCCGTCGAATTGCGGTATCTCGCCGTAGGGTGCTTTTTGACGGTATTCCGCACCATTTACCACCCATATAACGTCATACAGGTTGGGGGTTTCGACAAATTTCGGAAAGACGCGCAACTCCGATCCGTCGCGCAGATCGCTCCAATCGACATCCGTTCCGTCTTCGTAGATCCACCCATCGAAGGTGCATACATAACCCGTCTTTTCGGCGGTGGGCAGTTCGTTCGGCTGTTCCACGAAGCCTCCGCGCTCCGTCTCCGCCTGAAAATAACATTCCGTCGCTTGCAAGGAATCATAGAAGTATACGGTGACGCTCTCGTAGTTGCGGAAGAATTTCTTGACCCAGGTCTCAATTTCGATAACGTAATCGTCCGAAAATTCTTCGCGAAGCCGTAATCCGTCGTCAAACGCCCGTTGCAGCGACTTTTCCTCGACGGTCGGGTTGTAATCGTCCGGCGCGGGGACGGCTGCGGGCATCTGCGGCTGCGGAACCTCTTGCGGAGCGGGTCCGGGCGACTCTACTTCTTGCGGCGCAACGGGTTTCGGAGAACGTTCGGGCGGAGTCGGTTCCGTCACCTCTTGGGGCGGAGTCGGTTCCGTCGGAAACAGCGTAATGCCGTTTTCTATCGGCACCGCGTCGTTCGTGTCCGTAAGCAGGCAATCTCCCAGGATGCTCTCGGGGGTGTTGCCGCCGATACGGTAATTTTCGTCGAAATACGCCGCGTTGGGATGGCGGAATTTGAAGAATTGCTCGTAATTGCCCACTTTTTCGTCGTCGAGCGCGTTGGCTATCTCGTATAGCTGCGCAAGCAATATTCTGTAAGCGTTGTCTTTGCCTTTTTCCGTGATGAAGTTGCGGATGAAGTCAACGCGATAAAAATAATCCAGACAGCGCAGCAAATTGGAAAAATCTCTTTTGAGATAAGTGTAAGTGGTAAGATAAAATGCGTATTTTGCCTCGTCGGTGGCGCATTGTTCGTAATTGGATATAAGATTGCGCAGATTGCGCGTGGCTCTGTCGGCGGCGTCTACTGCGGCGGCTTCTCCGCTTGCTATTTTGAGTTCGTCCTTGCGGGACAGCACGGCGGTCACCGTGTCGCCCATTATCGCGCCGCGCAGACTGCGGCCGTCGCATTCGGCGTAGATATATTCGAGTATGGCGAGCTGATCGTACAGTTTGGCGACTTCGGGAGTGTCGAGGAGCTGTCGGTACTGTTCAGCCAAGGCGTTGTATCTTTCCATTTCGACGAGGTATTGCTGATAGCGCGCCATATCCTCTTCGTATTGCGCCTGAGCCTTGACGGGATCGTAATTCTCGTAAGCGTATAGTTCTTCGAGATATTGCTCGTACTCTGCCAGATATGCCTGATAGGGATCGTCCCTGCGTTTCCAATCGGCGTACTCTTTAAGATATTCGTTGTATTGCGGTAGCAGCACGTTGTTGTAATTGTCGAGCGCGGCAAGATACGCGTTGTAATCGGCTGATTGCTTATTGTATAATTTGGCGCGATCCGATTGAACTTTCGCCGCGTAATAGTATTGATTGAGTACTCCGTTGACCGACTGTTTGTCAAGTGTGAGAGAGGCGGTGTAGCGCACCGTCACATAGTCCTCGCCGCCCGCGGATATTGTCGCGGTGCCGTTGTCGAGGGGTGTACCGCACACGTCCGCGGCAGTCCATACAACGCGTTGCCCGCTATCGGCGATGTAGTCGTATGCGGCGGGCGTAACGACGACGTTCGTCCCGTCGAAGTCCGTTTTGACTACGCCGCTCGGAATGCTGTCGTTGTACCGAATTGTGAATATGGGGTGGGAATTTAAGTAATTTTCCTCCCCGTTTGCCAATTCGAGTCCGAGTTCGTCTTGCAGAAATTCCGCCGCCGAGATTATTTTCGGATTGTAGCCTCTGCGGGAAAAATCGGTAGTTGCGTCGGCGCAAACGCAGGACCATGCAGGCGCCGTCGCAAGCGCCAGACACAGTAACGTCAATGCAATGATTCTGCTGCAAACTTTCACTTTTCTTCCTCGGTTCGGATAATTGAATTACATTACAATATACCATATAAATTGTAATTGTGCAATAGCAATTTGCAAATATGGTATAAAACGCTGTATTCGTAAGAATCTCATCGCATACTCAAATCGTCGTCGGCTTCGTCTTATTGCCGTGCGAGAGTTTATTTTATTGATAAACTTTCTGCATTATTATATAAAAAAGTACTTGTCTATTTTGCCGAAATATTGTAAAATAAACGTGTATGAGCGTCAGCGCTCACAACGTGTAAATTTTATTTGGAGGAATAACAAAGTGGCAAAAAAGTTTATTTATCTGTTTAGCGAAGGCAACGCCAACATGCGCGAGATCCTCGGCGGCAAGGGCGCAAACCTTGCGGAAATGACCAATATCGGTCTCCCCGTACCCCAGGGATTTACCATTTCCACAGAGGCATGTACTCAATATTATGAGGACGGCAAACACATCAACGACGAGATCAAGGCGGAAATTCTCACCTACATCTCCAAGTTGGAGAAGATTACCGGCAAGAAGTTCGGCGACCTGACCAATCCGTTGCTCGTATCCGTTCGTTCCGGCGCACGCGCTTCGATGCCCGGTATGATGGACACCATTCTCAACCTCGGTCTTAACGACGAGGTGGTGGAAGTCCTCTCCAAGCAAAGCGGCAATCCCCGTTGGGCTTGGGACTGTTACAGACGTTTCATTCAGATGTTCTCCGACGTGGTTATGGAAGTCGGCAAGAAGTACTTTGAGGAACTCATTGACGCAATGAAGAAGAAGCGCGGCATCACCTACGACGTAGAAATGACCGCCGACGACCTCAAAGAACTTGCTTCTCAATTCAAAGCGGAGTATCTTGCCAAGATCGGCAAGCCCTTCCCGCAGGACGCCAAGGAACAGTTGTTCGCCGCAGTGGAAGCGGTGTTCCGTAGCTGGGACAATCCCCGCGCCAACGTTTATCGTATGGACCACGATATCCCGTACAGTTGGGGTACCGCAGTCAATGTACAGATGATGGCGTTCGGCAATATGGGCGACGATTGCGGCACGGGCGTTGCGTTTACGCGTAATCCCGCCACCGGCGAGAAAGGTCTTATGGGCGAATTTCTTATGAATGCTCAGGGCGAAGACGTAGTCGCGGGCGTTCGTACGCCGATGCCCATTTCTCAGATGGCGCAGGTGTTGCCCGATGTCTACAAACAATTCCTTCAAGTTTGCGATACTCTCGAACATCATTACAGAGATATGCAGGATATGGAGTTTACCATCGAGCGCGGCAAGCTGTTTATGCTTCAAACCCGTAACGGCAAGCGTACCGCTGCGGCAGCCATCAAGATAGCGTGCGACCTTATCGACGAGGGAATGATCACCGAACAGGAAGCTCTTATGCAGATAGACGCCAAGTCATTGGATATGTTGCTGCATCCCACATTTGACGCCAACGCGCTTGCCGAAGCGGACAAGAACAACGTTGTCGGCAAGGGTATTGCAGCCAGCCCGGGCGCTGCGGCGGGAACCGTCGTGTTCACTCCCGAGGACGCGGTCGTTCTCGGCAAGCAAAAGAAGAAAGTCATACTTGTCCGTCTCGAAACGAGTCCCGAGGACATCGAGGGTATGAAGTATGCGCAGGGTATCCTTACTGTTCGCGGCGGACAAACGTCTCACGCGGCAGTCGTCGCCCGCGGAATGGGTACTTGCTGCGTATCAGGCTGCGGCGACATCAAGATGGACGAAGCCAACAAATGCTTCGAGCTTGGCGGCAAGGTGTTCCGCGAGGGCGATCCCATTTCTCTTGACGGCTCCACGGGTAAGATATACAACGTGGCGATCAAGACTGTCCCCGCCGACCCCAACAGCGGCTATTTCGGACGTATAATGAAGCTCGCCGACAAGTATAAGGCGCTTGAAGTTCGTACCAATGCCGATACACCCGCAGACGCGCAACGCGCATTCGAGTTGGGCGCGCAAGGCATCGGTTTGTGCCGTACGGAGCATATGTTCTTCGGCGAAGGCCGTATCGACAAGTTCCGCGAGATGATCGTATCCGAGACGGTAGAGGAACGCGAGCGCGCTCTTGCCAAGATCGAACCCCTGCAACAGGCAGACTTCGAGGGACTTATGGAGGCTCTTAAAGGACAACCCGTTATTATCCGCTTCCTGGATCCTCCTCTTCACGAATTTGTTCCCACTGACGAGCGCGATATAGAAGAACTTGCCAAGGCTCAGCACAAGACCGTCGCTCAGATCAAGCAGATATGCAACGCTTTGCACGAATTCAACCCGATGATGGGTCATCGCGGATGCCGTCTTGCGGTTACTTATCCCGAGATTGCCGTTATGCAGACACGCGCGGTAATCAAGGCTGCGTTGAACGTTCAGAAACACCATCCCGATTGGCACGTTGTCCCCGAGATAATGATCCCGCTTGTGGGAGAAGTCAAGGAATTGGCTTATGTAAAGAAAACGGTAGTGGCAACCGCGGATAAAGTCATCGCCGAGAGCGGCAAAGAACTTCATTACCAGGTCGGCACAATGATAGAGATCCCCAGAGCTGCCCTCACCGCAGACGAGATCGCCAAGGAAGCGGAGTTTTTCAGCTTCGGCACCAACGATCTTACTCAGATGACGTTCGGTTTCAGCCGTGACGACGCGAGCAAGTTCTTGCCGAGTTATTACGCAAGCAAGATTTACGAGTCTGATCCGTTTGCCCGTCTCGACACCGTCGGCGTCGGCAAACTGATGAAGATGGCAGTCACGCTCGGTCGCAGCACGCGTCCCGACTTGTCCTGCGGCATTTGCGGAGAACACGGCGGCGACCCGAGCAGCATAGAGTTCGCTCACAACATCGGTTTGACCTATGTGTCCTGCTCGCCTTATCGCGTACCCATCGCCCGCCTTGCCGCCGCGCAATCTAATATAAAGAATCCGCGCAAATAAGGCAAAATAGCGATATGGGGTAGAAAAAATTTAATATTTTCCAACAACAAAAGGGTTTGTTCCACAATGGAATAGACCCTTTTTAAGTTTTTTAAGCGACGTTATGTGCTTTTATAGCCGTCGCATAGGGAATTTTGTTGTTTTTTTTGTAAGGAAATATGCTATAATAATTTTATAATGTATTTTCGGGGCGGGCGCGGCGCGTCCGACCGACTACACGCGGAGCTGTACAATGGAAAAACACGTCAAATTCAGACATAGATTTTATTTCGCTTTGCTGCGCCCCGTAGCGCGGCTTTTGGCGTGCAGATATCATTTCAAAACCAAGAAAGCCAAGCTCGACAAGAAACAAAATTATCTCATTCTATCCAATCATCAAAGTTTTCTCGATCCCGCCTTCATCGACATCACGATAAGGCGCCCCATCTACTTTGTGGCGAGCGACGCGTTATGGTCGCGCAAATGGTATATCCGACTGTTATTTTACGTTTTCGGTCTCATCAAGATGCGTAAAGGGACGGCGGATATCTCCTGTATCCGTTATATGGTCGGACGGATAGGGTTAAGCCTGCGCTGTGACGAAAGAGCGCAAAAAAATGTGCGATTGTGCGTTCGGTACGAAGAGAATTTTTGTTGCGGATCGGCGTAATATGGTGTATAATCGTTTATTGTAATGAGATCTTACGGGCATATTGTCGGCGGCAATTTATTATATTGGCTGTCGGATAATTTGTCGTAGGGTACCGAAGGAGAATTTATGATCAAGCAGGTAATATTCGGCGATCCCATCGATACGGGAGCAATCGTAAAGGATATAGAACGGGAAGAGCGCCTGTCCGAATGGCAGACGGAACAATTAGGCGATAGTATCGTTTTCCGCTGCGCGTTGGAACAAAAAGACATAGTGTACGGTCTGGGCGAACAGGTCCGGGGGATCAACAAGCGCGGAGGCAGGTACATAAGCTACAATACCGACAACCCCCATCACAACGACGATTCTCCGTCGCTGTACGGTGCGCATAATCTGTTGATAGTGGACGGTTACAGACATTTCGGAGCATTCTTCGATACGCCGGGAAAAGTAGTATTCGATATCGACTGCAACAATAGCGGCGAAATAGTCGTCACCTGTCCAAAAGACGTCAGAGTTGCGGAGTTGACGGGAGACAGCGCTTATCTCATCGCCCGCGAGTTTTTGTCCGTAATCGGCAGAAGTTTCATACCGCCGCTGTGGGCGTTCGGTTTCGGTCAGAGTCGGTGGGGATACAAACGCAAGAGAGATATCGACGGCGTGACGGAAGGTTACCGCAACAACAATATCCCATTGGATTGGATATGTATGGACATAGATTATATGGACAGATATATCGACTTCACCGTCAACGAAAAACGTTTTCCCGATCTCAAAGGATATGCGGCGTCTCTCAAAAGCAAGGGCATCAGGCTTGTGCCCATTATCGACGCGGGCGTAAAGATCGAACCGGGCAACGCCACATACGACGAAGGTATACGCAACGGTTACTTCTGTACCAATCACGAGGGCAAGCCGTTCAAGGCGGCGGTATGGCCCGGAATGACGCACTTTCCGGATTTCTTTCAGCCCGCTTGTCGGGAGTGGTTCGGCAATGAATATCGCAAGCTGACCGAACTCGGCATCGAGGGATTCTGGAACGATATGAATGAACCCGCCATATTTTACAGCGAGTATACGGGCGCGCTTAATTCGCTTACGCCCCCGCCTTCGACGGAAACGGAGGCGGAAAACAACGCTTACAAGGATTACCGCAATTTCTATCACAGCATAAACGGCAAGAGAGTCCTTCACGACAAAGTACACAACCTTTACGGCGCGTTGATGACGAGAGCGGCAAGCGAACAGTTGGATAAGCTTATCCCTCGACGCTTTCTGCTGTTCTCGCGGTCGTCGTATGTGGGCGCGCACCGTTACGGCGGGATATGGACGGGCGACAACGGCTCGGCGTGGGATCATCTGGCGCGCAACGTCAGGATGATGCCGTCGCTCAATATGGTCGGATTTTTGTACAGCGGCGCCGATACGGGCGGCTTTGGCGGCAATTGCGGCAGAGAGCTTCTGCTCAGGTGGTTGGCGTTCTCTGCGTTTACTCCACTTATGCGCAACCATACGGCTATACTCACCAGACGGCAGGAGTGTTACCGTTACGGCGATACGGAGGACTTTCGGAGCGTTGTTTCTCTCCGATACAAGTTGTTGCCGTACATATATTCGGAGTTCGTCAAGGCAGCCCTCTACGGGGATATGTATATGAAACCGCTCGGTTTCGAGTTTTCGGACGAACGTTCGCGAAATATCGAGGACCAATTGCTGGTGGGAGAGTGTATGATGATCGCCCCCGTCATCGAGAAGGGCGCAAAGGGCAGAGAAGTGTGGCTTCCAGAAGAGATGACGGAAGTGCGCTATGACGGCGAAAACTTCCATTGCGAGCAAATCCCCAAGGGATTGAGGCACATCGACGTCAAGTTGAACGAAGCGGTGTTTTATGTTCGCAAGGGCAAGTGCGTACCCGTTTGCAAAGGCGCGCAGTGTACCGACGAATTGGATATGCGTGACGTCGTTCTGCTCGGAGCGGGCAGCGAATACCGACAATACATAGACGATGGCTCGACAAAAGACGTGTCCGAGGACAATATCCGAGTGATATTCAAACAATAAAAACAAAACGGGCTGTCGCAAGCGGAAAAAACCTCTTGCGGTAGCCTGATTTTTTATGACTTATAGCGACAATCGGGCATATTGCCCGCAATAAAACGCCGTTGTTTTCTATATATTAATATTTCGTTGCGACGTATGTGTTCGCATTATTCCGTTCGGATTGAGAATTTCTCTTTGCGGGCGGGCGTTATCCGTTATCATCGGTAGTTTCGTCGTCGGGCGGCGGTTGGACGGCGGTTTGCGCGGTGCGTTTGCGTCGCAGGTTGGGAACGAGTTCCACGAGTATGACGGCGGCGATGACCATACATCCCCCCGCGATCGTCTGCCACAGGAACGGCTCCAAACCTATCGTCATGGAGATAAACGCGCCTATGGGGGACTCGCACGCCATAATAAGCGACGTTTCCGACGGAGTAAGATGTATTTGCGCGTATGTCTGAGCATAGTATGCGAACGCCGTTCCGCCCAATACGACGATCGCCAAGCGCCATATATCGTAACCCGCGTCGAAGTGCATCGAAGAGTAATGTTTGCTTTCGAATATCAGCGTATACAGCACAAATAACGCCGCGGCGAAGGCTATCTGCCAGAAGGTGAGCTGAACGTAATCGGTTTTGCCCTTTTTGAGCAGGTAATCCGTCCAGACTATCTGAGCGGCAAATGCCGCCGCGCTTACGAGAATGATGACGTCACCCTTCCAGGACGCGCCGCCGTCGCCGGAGATGTTGAGTATCAACAGACCGCTTATCGCCAATGCCGCTCCGACGAATACGCTCCAATGAGGATGTCTGCGGTAAACCATCCACGCAATAAACGGCGTCAGAACGACGTAAAATGCCGTGAAAAAGCCGCTGTGCGAGGGAGAGGTGTATTTCATACCGACAAGCTGCAACATAAATCCGACAAAGAGCAACGCGCCGCCTACCGATCCGTACAACAGGATATGCTTATTGAAGCGCAGCTTTTTGTTGAAAACGGCGGCAAGACACGCCGTCGCTATGGCGAATCTCAGCGCATTAAGCAGCGAAGGCGTATCGTAAAACGTCTTGTCGAGCAGTTGTGCGTTGAGTACGAAGCCCGCTCCCCAGAAGATCGCGACCGTACTCAACATTATAAGCCCTATCAGGTGTTGTTTTTTACCGTTTTCTTTCATTTCAAATCAAAACGACAAACTAAAATATTAGTCTGTCGTTGCGTTGCCGAGGCGAATGGACACGGGATTTCTCCCACATTTCCGTCGGATATTTTGTTGTTCCGTATGTGTTATTATATGCGCTTTTGTCGCATTTGTCAACGGAAAGTCGATTTTTTAATGCAATTTGACCGGGCGCTTTTCAACTTAAATCCATTAATTTGTTATTAAATAATTGCAAATAATCGTAGGTAATGATAGAATATATACTGTGCTATAATGCACATATATTTTGTATATGAGGAATTTTATGAGAGCAAGCGGAATTTTATTACACATTACGTCTCTCCCGAGTACAAGCGGCGTCGGCACGCTTGCGGAAGCGGACAGATTTATCGAATTTTTACGCGAATCCAAGCAGCGTTATTGGCAGATACTTCCCATTACTCCCACCGATTTCGTCAATTCTCCCTATGCGTCTCCGTCGGCTTTTGCGGGCAATACGCTCGTGATAGACGCCGAGGAACTTTGCCGCGAGGGGTTGATAGACGAAGAGGTGTTGTCGGAATGTACGGGACACGCGCGTGGCAACGATTACGGATATGCGATCGCTCAGAAGGAACGGCTGTTGAGGGCGGCTTATGACAACTTCGTCAAGGACAATCCGCCGTCAGATTACGCTTTGTTCTGCGAGAGGAACGAATATTGGCTCAACGACTACGCGTTGTTCTGCGCCGTCAAGAAACATTTTGACGGCAAATCCTGGTTGGAGTGGGACGATGAAGATATTCGCATGCGCAAGGCGGAGGCAATGGCAAAGTATTCGCAAATGCTTTCCGACGAAGTGGATTACGTCGTCTTTTGTCAATACATATTCGACAAACAGTGGAAGAAATTCCGCGCCAAGCTCAGAAAAGCCGGCATAAAGTTGATAGGCGACATTCCAATATATGTGGCGTACGACTCCTCCGACGTGTGGGCGCACAGCGAACTGTTCGATTTGACCAAGGATCGCCGCCCCTCTTGGGTTGCAGGCGTTCCGCCCGATTATTTCAGCGAGGACGGACAGCTGTGGGGCAATCCGCTGTACGATTGGGACGCGATGAAGAAGGACGGATTCGATTGGTGGACGCGTCGCGTAGGCAAATGCGGCGAACTGATGGACGTGCTGCGCATAGACCATTTCAGGGCTTTCGACAGTTATTACGCTATCAAATACGGCGAAAAAACCGCGCGTAAGGGACATTGGAGAAAGGGTATCGGCTACGATTTCCTCAAACACATTCAGGACAGCTTTCCGAATCTGTCGATAATCGCGGAAGATCTCGGCGATATCCCCAAGAGCGTTCTGGAATTGAGAGACAAATGCGGACTTGCGGGTATGAAGATAGTTCAATTCGCCTACGACGGCAATTGGTCCAATCCGTTCCTTCCGCAGAACTTTGAAGAGCATTGCGTTGCCTATCTCGGAACACACGACAACGACACGACCGTCGGTTGGTGGCAGAGTCTCGAAGCTTGGCAACAGGACATAGTACTCAATATGACGGGATTGAAGGACGGCGAACACATCGCGCGCAAACTTATCCGTATACTTGCGGAGAGCAAGGCGGAATTGGCGGTGTACAGTATGCAGGATATAGCGGAAGACGACGCTTCGTCGCGGATGAATACGCCCGGCACGCTCGGCTGTTGGAAATATATGGCAAAGCGCGGAGATTTCTCCCGTGCAAACGCTCGATGGCTGGCGTCTCTGACAGTCAATACGCACAGAACGGAGGACTGACGAATGAATAGATTTACAAGTTTCTACAACGGAGATTGCACCGACGCATACGAGCTGCTCGGCTGTCACAAGGTGAGCGACGGTTTGTACCATTTCGCCGTATGGGCGCCCAATGCCAAGGAAGTGTGCGTGGTGGGCGACTTCAACAATTGGCTATTCGCTCACGACAAGCTGCAATTGGAGGACGGAATCTGGCAGATAACGGTAGAGGCTCGTCCCGGCGACTGCTACAAGTTCGCGATAACGACGCAATTCGGCAACATTCTCTACAAGGCGGACCCGTACGCGCGTTACAGCGAGCTGCGCCCAAAGACGGCAAGCATTATTTACGATCCCGAAGAACCCTTCGTCTGGTCGGACGAAGATTGGATAGATAAACAGAAAAAGAAAGACATATACAAAAGCCCCGTCAATATCTATGAGGTACACGCGGGCAGTTGGCGGCGTCACTACGACGGCAGAATGTACAGTTACAGAGATCTTGCCAAGTATCTTGTCCCTTACGTCAAGAAGATGGGATACACGCACGTTGAGTTTATGCCGCTTATGGAACATCCTTACGACGGCAGTTGGGGATATCAGGTGACGGGATTTTATTCCCCCACAAGCCGTTACGGCACTCCCGACGACCTGAAATATCTCGTAAACAAGTTCCACAAGGCGGGCATAGGCGTAATTCTGGATTGGGTCCCCGCTCACTTCTGCAAAGACGCTCACGGACTGATCGAATTCGACGGAACGTGCTGTTACGAAAGCGCCGACGAATTCAAGAAGGAACACAAGAGTTGGGGTACGCGCATATTCGACTATTCGCGTTACGAGGTGCAGAGCTTCCTCGTATCCAACGCTCTGTATTGGCTTAAAGAATTTCATATGGACGGACTGCGCGTTGACGCGGTGGCGAGTATGCTTTATCTCGATTACGACCGTCGCGACGGCGAATGGCGTCCCAACAAATGGGGCGGCAAGGAGAACCTCGAAGCGATAGATTTCCTGCGTAAGCTGTCTTGCAGGGTGTTTGAAACTTGTCCTTACGCGCTGTTCGTCGCCGAGGAATCCACGGCGTTTCCCAAAGTGACTCATCCCACATATGTGGGCGGTCTCGGTTTCAATTACAAGTGGAATATGGGTTGGATGAACGACGTACTCAGTTATATGAAGACGGATACGCTGTGGCGCGCGGAACATCACAACCAACTCACGTTCAGTATGTGCTACGCTTACAGCGAGAACTTTATTTTGCCGCTGTCGCACGACGAGGTGGTACATCTCAAAGGCAGTCTTATCAACAAGATGTTCGGCGACTACGACGGCAAATTCGCCCAATTGAAGGCGTTGTTGGGCTTCCAATACGCTCATCCCGGCAAAAAACTCAACTTTATGGGAGTGGAACTTGCGCAGTGGAACGAGTGGAGCGAGGACAAAGAGTTGGATTGGATGCTGCTGTCCTATCCCAAGCACGACAGCCACAGGCAGTTTACGGAAGATCTCAACAATATCTACAAAAAATACAAACCGCTGTATCAGAACGACTCGACGTGGGAGGGGTTCAGATGGAGATTGGCGGATGACAGCGCAAACTCCGTGCTGGCGTTTGAACGCGTGGACAAGAAAGGCGACGTAGTGTTGGCGATAATAAATTTCAGCGTTTACGACTATCGAAAATACGGTTTCTTTATGGACGCGGGAGATTATCGGCTTATCCTGGACAGTGACGAATTTAAGTACGGCGGCAGAGGAGTGGAAGTCGTCGAGAATATACACACCAACGCAGAAGGCTATGCCGAGTTTACGATACCGGCAAGCAGCGTAATGTATTATTACAAGCCTTCAACCAAAAACAAAACAAGGGAGACGGAATAAATGACGACATCTATCAACGGACTGACCAAAGCGCGCATCAAGGATATGATAGAGAGCGCTTCCAATAAAGCTTACGGAATATCCGCAAGCGAGCTTAGCAACAATCAGCTATACAAATGCGTCGCAAGCGTTGTGAGAGATATGCTTTTGGAAAAGCGTACGTTATTCAACCGTCAGCATAAAGCGCGCGACAGAAAGAGAGTTCACTATCTGTCGATGGAATTTCTTATGGGGCGCAGTCTCAAAAACAACCTGTTCAATATGGAAATGGAGGGGTTGTTTGCCGAAACGCTCAAAAAATACTACTATGTGGATATCGAAGATCTGTACGAATGCGAACCGGACGCAGGTCTGGGCAACGGAGGCTTGGGCAGACTTGCCGCTTGCTATCTGGATTGCCTTGCCAAGGAGAACTATCCCGTTATGGGACACTCTCTTCGCTTCGAATACGGGTTCTTTCAGCAAAAGATCGTCGACGGTTGGCAGACGGAATTGCCGGAGAATTGGCTGCCGGGCGGCGAAGTGTGGCTTAAAGAACGCGCCGATAAGACGCAGGTGGTGCGTTTCGGCGGCGAAGTGAAAGAAATATGGACGGATCAGGGGCCCGTGTATCAACAAGTCAACTGTCAGGAAGTCAAGGCGTTCCCGTACGATATGGTGGTGGACGGATATGACGCCACGGCGGTGGGCGTGTTGAGATTGTGGGCTGCCCGTCCCAACAAACCGTTCGACTTCCGCACATTCGGTCAGGGCGAATATCTCCGCGCTCTCGAAGAGCAGTCTCAGGCGGAGATGATAACCAAGGTGCTGTACCCCAACGACGATCACGAAGAGGGCAAAACGTTGCGCCTCAAACAGGAATATTTCCTCGTGTCCGCCGCGATGCAGAATATCGTCGCCGATCACTACAAACGTTACGGCAATTTCGACAAGTTCAGCGATCTGGTCGCGGTACACATAAACGATACGCATCCTGCGCTTTGCGGACCGGAACTTATGCGCATATTCATCGACGAATACAAGATGGATTGGGATAGAGCCTGGGGCTTGGTAAAGTCCGTTACCGCTTACACCAATCACACCGTAATGGCGGAAGCGTTGGAGTGTTGGCCGGAATATATTTTCCAACGTCTGCTGCCGCGCATTTATCAGATAATAGTTGAGATCAACGAACGCGCCTGCAAGGAATTCTTCGACAGAACGCAGGATTTCAAGAAGGTAAGCGACCTCGCTATCATCGCATACGGACAGGTGCGTATGGCAAATCTTTCCATAATCACATCGCACAGCGTCAACGGCGTGTCCGAACTGCACAGCGAGATACTCAAAAAGGACCTTTTCCGCAATTTCTATGAACTCGAACCCAATCTCTTCTGCAACGTTACCAACGGTATCGCTCATCGCAGATGGCTGTGTCAAGCCAACCCAGGATTGAGCGGTTTGATAAAGGATCTTATCGGAGACGGGTTCGTATCCGACGCAAGTCAGCTCACCAAGCTCAACGCCTACCTCGACGACGTAAGCGTACACAAGCGCATGGAGGAGATCAAGTGCGTCAACAAACAGCGTTTCGCTCAGCGCGCTTTGCAGCGTTTGGACGTAAAAATCGACCCCAATACGCGTTTCGACGTGCAGGTTAAGCGTTTGCACGAGTACAAACGTCAATTGATGAACGTACTCAAAATCATATCTCTGTATCACGATCTGAAAGAGAACCCCGACCTCGACGTCACTCCGCAGACCTACATCTTCGGCGCGAAAGCCGCGCCCAGCTATTATGCGGCGAAGGAAGTCATCAAACTCATCTGCTGCATACAGAAAGATCTCGAATCTCATCCGAAGATCCGCGAAAAGCTCAACGTGATATTTATGGAAAACTACTGCGTTACCATGGCGGAGGAGCTTATCCCCGCAGCCGAGATATCCGAGCAGATATCTCTCGCGGGCAAAGAGGCAAGCGGCACGAGCAATATGAAGTTTATGATAAACGGCGCGATCACTCTCGGCACTATGGACGGCGCCAACGTGGAGATACACGACAGCGTTGGCGACGACAATATCTTCATATTCGGTATGAACGCCAAGGAAGTCGCCGAACTGTGGGCGACGGGATACAACAGCACGTCTTACTACTTCAAGCAGCCCAAGCTGCGCGTAATCATCGAGGAACTCAACAACGGCTTTGCGGGCGAGACATTCGAGGACATAAGCAATTACCTGCTCAGGAACTATCCAATTGCGGATCCGTATATGTGTTTTGCCGACTTTGCCGATTATATGAACGCCTACGAGAAGATGGACGAAGCGTACAAAGACGTCGACCGTTGGAACAGAATGTCTCTTAAAAATATCGCCGAGTCCGGACGCTTTGCGGCGGATCGCTCCGTCAAGGAATACGCGACGAAGATTTGGAGAATGTAATGGAATACGTCAGATACGATCCCACAAACGAATTTCACAAGTCCGTTGTCGGCGCGGTGGGCGAAAATATTCGCTTCGGCATACGTTTGCAGATAAGCGAAGTAGTCAATCCGTCCAAGGTGACGCTTGTCATATACAGCGACGACAAGAGTGTCGGCAAGGAATACGTTATGTACAAGGATTGGAGCGGCGACGGGTACGACAACTATCTTGCCGACGTCCAACTCAAAAAAGGCTTGTATTGGTATTACTTTGTTATGGACGGAGTTACGTACGAGCGATATATAGGTATCGGTCCCGACAGAAAAGCGGCGATGTTCTTCGATAACGTTCGCCCGTGGCAGCTGTCGGTGTACAAAAAGCAGTACGACACGCCCGCCTGGCTCAACAAGGGCGTTATGTATCAGATAATGGTGGATCGCTTTTGCGCCGACGGCAGTACCGTGCCGACCGAGGACAAGGTGATGCGTCATTGGGGCGAGCAACCCTATTACCGCGAAGAGGATGGCGTGGTGCGCAACCGCGACTTCTTCGGCGGCAATCTGCGCGGCGTGATATCCAAGTTGGATTACCTTCGCTCCCTCAACGTCACTACGCTGTATCTCAACCCCATATTCAAGGCGTACAGCAATCACAAGTACGATACCGAGGATTACGAGGTCATCGACCCGATGTTCGGCTCCGAAGAGGACTTCGTCGAACTGTGCGGCAAGGCGCAGCAATTGGGCATACGGATAATTCTGGACGGCGTGTTCAATCACGTCGGCGCCACAAGCAAGTACTTCAACCGCGGCAAGAAATACGGCGAAGGGGGCGCGTACAACGATCCCGATTCGCCCTATCGCGATTGGTTCCGTATTTACGGGGACGGCAGTTACGAGTGTTGGTGGAATTTCCAAAGTCTGCCGCGTATCAACGCTCACAGCAAGGGCGCGCAGCGTTATTTTACTTCTTCCAAGGGCATTGTGCCGCGTTGGTTGAGGGCGGGCGCCTCCGGTTGGCGACTTGACGTAGTGGACGAGGTGGACGACTGTATGTTGGATAAGATAGTCGCCTCCGCAAAGAAGGAAAAGAGCGACGCGGTGATCATCGGCGAAGTATGGGAGGACGCGTCCAACAAGGTGGACTACGGCGTGCGCCGTCACTATCTGGACGGCAGTCAGTTGGATTCCGTGATGAACTATCCTCTGATGAACGGCATAATATCCTTTGTACGGGACGGCAACGAGCAGGCGCTCAGCAGCGTGGTATTCGATACTGTCAACAATTATCCTCGGTTTGTGCGCAACAACCTTATGAATATACTCGGCACTCACGACACCATTCGCATACTCACCAATCTTGCGGGCAACCGTCTCGACAACGCCCCCAAGGAGACAATGGCGCGCACCAAGCTCAACGATTATCAATACAAAGAGGGCTGCAAACTGCTCAAAATCGCGGCGGTGTTGCAGTATACGATGTTCGGCTTCCCCTGCGTGTTCTACGGCGACGAGGTCGCTATGGAGGGGTACAAGGATCCGTTCTGCCGCGCGTGCTACCCGTGGGGCGAGGAAAACAAACTGATGTTGGACTTCTATCGCAGATTGGGCGAATTGCGCAAACTGTCCGTCTTTGCCGACGGCGACTTCCGCGAGCTTGTCGCCGAGCGCGGAGTTTACGCATTCGAACGTACGGATACCGAGACGGATTCGCAGGCGATAGTGGCAGTCAATCGCGGGGATCAACCTTACGAGCTGTATCTCGGCGACGTGTACGAGGACGTGTTGACGGGCAGAAAGTATTCCAACAGCTGCCACTTGCAGCACAACGGATACGTTATTTTGAAGAAACTTCCCGCAAAGGCGTAACAAAATTTATCCAAATTTGCTTAAACGTTTGACTTATTGACAAGCAAGGATTATATTTATTTCAGAGAGATTTTGTATTGAATATATGCAAAATCTCTTTTGTTACGAAGAGGATAAAACTTTGAAAAAATTGACTGCAAAAACCGTCCTGAACAAGCTCAAAGAATATTGGTGGATGACCGTGGCGGGGCTGCTTAACGCCGTCACGTTGTACACCTTTCTCAACCCGAGCAATCTGATCGCGGGCGGATTCAGCGGACTGAGTTCCGCGGTCACGCATGTGATCGAGTACTTTATGCAGACGGGGCACTACGACGATATGATGAGCGTGGTGTATTTCGTTTTCAATATTCCGCTGCTTATTTGCTCGGTGATATTTTTGCGGGGCGATTTCACCTTCAAGACGGTGTACGCCACGTTGATATGCACTGCGGCGTTGGCGATATTTCCCAATATACGTTTTCCGCAGTTTACGGAATCCAGGACTATCGCGATCATATTCGGCGCGGTGATAATAGGATATTCTATGTACATCGCCAGCGAATTCAACGGTTCCAACGGCGGTACGGAGATACTCGCCAGAATAGTGGCAAAGTATCACCCCGAGATAGACTTGTCCAAGGTGATACTGACCGCCAACTTCGTTATCGCCGTTGCGGGCAGCGTCGTGGTGATAATCATCAAGGACGAAAGCCTCGCGATAATAGTGTATTCGCTTGCCTATGTGGTGATGGGGTCGATGTTTATGGGGATGTTCAAGCGCGGCTTCAATCATCCGCAGAAGTTTATGATAGTCACTACCGAATACGAACAGCTTGCCGAGGATATAACCGCCTATTTCGGACGCGGGTGCAGTTGTATGGACGTATGCAACGACAATCCCTCTTTGCCGGAAAGGAAAATAGTTATGGTGATCGTGCAATATCGCCAACGTCAACATCTCAAACAGCTCGTCAACGCGCGGGATCCGCACGCATTTGTGTTTATCAAGGACGTTTACGACGTATTCAGCCGTCCCGCATTCAACAGGAGTTATAAGATCAAATGAAGAAAGCACAGTCTCAACCGCGACGCGGTTTTGTCTACAATTTACGACAGTATCTGATTATTTTTTGCGCGAGCGTCGCTACGTCCGTTGCAGTGGAAGTGTTTTTGTTGCCGACCAATTCCATTATCGGAGGCGTGTTGGGTTTATCGTCGATATTGGATATTCTCCTGACGGGATTATCCGCCGATAAGTGGTATTTTTCGGCGGGCATATGGATAGTCGCCGTCAATATTCCGATAATGATATATTGCTTTTGTCGACATCGTAGGCGTTTTGCGCTTAAAACGACGGTTTATCTGCTTATGTTGGCGGCAGAGCTTATCGTGTTGAGAGTATGCAGCGTCGCCGAGCTTGTGCGCGGAGTTATGTCCGTAAACGGCACGGAGGACAAGGTGCTGTATGTGCTGTTGGGCGGCGCGCTTCACGGCATATCCCTTCCTTTGTTGCTGTCCGTCAACGCGTCTACGGGCGGCACCGACATTGTCGGTCTGGCTGTACAGAAATATTCCAAGAAGAGCAGCAGCGACGCGATACGGTTTATTCTCATTGCAAACGCATTGGTAATTGCGCTGTCAAGCGTAGCGTACGGTCTGATAAACAAGACCGCAGGCGAAGCCATCAATATGTTTATTTATTCGATGGCGGCGCTGTTTGTTTGCGAAATCGTACAGGAATTTATCTTCAAGGGATTTTCTTCCGCGATAGAGTTGGAGATTACCACCGAAAAACCTACCGAAATGGCGGAGGCGCTTACTTCTCAGCTCAGGCACGGGCTTACGTCCGTCAAGGTGGTGGGCGGTTACTCTCATATGGAGAAGGAAATGCTGCTTTGCGTTATTTACAAGTCTCAACTCGTAAGGGCGCGTCGTATAATCAATCACGTCGATCCGAACGCTTTTGCGTATGTGGAGAACGTCAAGGAAGTTATCGGCAAGGGCTTTGCCAATAAGGAGATTGAACTCGAACAGGAAGAGAACGCTGCCGAATCGGACGAAAACGTTTAGCCGTATTTGCGATATATCGCGGCACAGATCCGATTTTTACGGCGTACCGCGCACGTTGTCTTGTTCATTCAAAAAGCCTCCCCGCAGGGGGAAGCTTTTTTTGTCGTTTGTTATGTACAAGAGAGCGCGTTCGGTTTATTTGCAGCCGTTGCCGACAGATATTCCGCCGGTGCAGAAGAGGAGCGCCGTAAGCAGGATTAGGCAGCAAGGATTTACGTTGAGACTGAAATTTCTGAGTTTTCCGCCGCAGCAGCACAGGAACAGGATGATCAGAAGTATCCAGGTGCAGTTGCAGCCGCCGAAAGTCATTCCGCCTCCGCAGCCGCCTCCGCAGTTGCCGTTTCCGTTGCCTTCGTAGTTGCCGTCATTAAACATACCGTTGAACATTTTTACCTCCATTCGTCGATTGGTTCGACTTTCGTATTCGACTGAGTCAGTCTGTTGTACAATATGGTTTTTGCAAAAAAAGTGTTACCGCTCCTCTTTTATTGTTTGACAATAATTTATTATTGATTTAGTATATTATAAGCTATGAGAATCCAACTCTCGGACAGATTTACATACGGCAAATTGATGCGTTTTTGCGCGGGACCGATAATGATGATGGTGTTCGCCTCGATATATTCGGTGGTGGACGGCATTTTTGTGTCCAATTTTGCCCGAGACGAGGCTTTCGTCGCGGTCAATCTGGTCTGGCCCGTACTTATGATAATGGGCGCGGTGGGCTTTATGTTCGGCGCGGGCGGTACGGCTGTCGTATCCAAAACGTTGGGAGAAGGCAACAAGCGGCTTGCAAACAGTTACTTCACGTTGGTGGTATTGGCTACCGAGTTGATCGGGATAGCGTTTGCGGCGGGATTCTTTTTCCTTATGCGCCCCATATCGGTGCTGATCGGCGCCGAGGGAGCGGTGTTGGAGGACGCCGTGACGTACTCGCAGGTCATTATCTGCGCTATGCCGTTTTTTATGTTGCAGAACCTGTTTCAAAGCTTTTTCATCACGGCGGAGAAGCCCAAGCTCGGTTTCGTATTTACCGTTTGCAGCGGAGTGACCAATATAGTATTGGACGCCGTATTTATCGTCGGGTGCAAGTTGGGCGCGATGGGCGCGGCTCTCGGTACGGGACTTGCGCAAGCGGTGGGCGGTTTTGCTCCCATCGTGTATTTCTCTTGCAAGAATACAAGTCTTTTGCGCTTCGTCCGCCCCAAATGGAACGGCAGAATATTGCTCAAAGCCTGTTTTAACGGCTCGTCCGAGTTGCTCGGCAATATAGCGATGTCTCTCGTATCAATTATTTACAATTGGCAATTGCTGCGCACGGTAGGCAATGATGGCGTCGCCGCTTTCGGGGTGATAATGTATGTGCAGTTTGTATTCATTGCCATATTTATCGGCTACTGTCTCGGCACGGCGCCGATAGTCGGTTACAACTTCGGGGCGCGGAACAGGCTCGAATTGCAAAACGTATTCAGAAAATCCGCGATAATATTGACGGTGACGGGCGTTATTATGACGGTATCGGCAATTTGTCTGGCAAAGCCCGTCGCTATGATATATGTCAACGACCGCCCCGAGCTGCTTGCGATGACGGTGCGCGGAATGAGATTGTATTCGATATGCTTTCTGTTCAGCGGATATTGTATGTTCTGTTCGTCGTTCTTTACGGCGCTCAACAACGGACTCGTCTCGGCGATAGTGTCTTTCGGGCGGACGTTGGTGTTTCAGCTGCTGTGCATATTGGTACTGCCCGTCATATTGGGCTTGGACGGCATATGGCTTGCCACCCCCGCGGCGGAATTTTTGTCCGTGTTGCTGTGCCTTGCGATGTTCGCCGTCAATAACAAACGGTACGGGTATATTGCAATAAAAGAAAAAAGGTAGTATAATCATATGAGCCGACAAATCGGATTTTCTCCCATATACGACATCGACAGCACGTTGCTGATACTCGGCAGTTTTCCTTCCGTCAAGTCCCGCGAGCAGTCGTTTTATTACGGCAATCCGCGCAACAGGTTCTGGCAGGTGCTTGCCGAGGCATTTGACGCCCGCTTGCCGCAGAGGACAGAGGACAAGATCCGTTTGTGTCTCGACAACGGCGTTGCGCTGTGGGATATAGTGACGGCTTGCGATATAGAGGGATCTATGGACGCGGATATACGCGATTACGAGGTGGCGGATCTGCAACTCGTATTGAGCCGTTGCCCGATAGAGCGCATTCTGTGCAACGGGACGACGGCTTACAGAATAACCAAATCGGCATATCGCGGCGATATCCAAGTGATCGGGTTGCCGTCGACAAGCCCTGCCAACTTCCAATTCGACAAGGCGGCGTGGCTCAAATATTTACGAAGAAATTAAAGGAGATGTTTTATGGACGTCAATATGGTAAAAGCGGAATTTCAAGAAATATATCTTGCCAATATCCGACGCGACGGAGCCGACAGACTGTTGGAGTACCTTGGCAACAACGATTTCTTTACGGCGCCTGCGTCCGCGCGTTTTCATCTTGCCGAAACGGGCGGACTGTGTCAACATTCCATCAACGTTTACAAGCGTTTGAAGAATATCGTCCGTCAGGAATACGGGGAGAATTACACAAACGTTTACGGCGACGAGACGTTGGCTGTTTGCGGTTTGCTGCACGACGTATGCAAGGTAAATTACTACGTCACCGAGATGCGCAACGTCAAGGAGGGGACCGAGTGGGTAAAGAAGCCCTTCTTCAAGGTGGAAGAAAAGTTCCCTTACGGTCACGGCGAGAAGTCGGTATTTATCATTACGCAATATATGCGCCTGACTGCCGAGGAGGCAATGGCTATCAATTGGCATATGGGCGGCTTCGACGAAAGGGTGCGCGGCGGCAGTTTTGCGCTGTCGGAGGCGCTTGCCAAGTACAAGTTGGCGCTGTTGTTGCATATAGCCGATATCGAGGCTACTTATATCGACGAGGATCGCGGTTGAACGATATTTTTTCACCCCATATGGCGTTTTTGGGTGAAGGAAAGTAAATAAAAGGAATACGGCTATGAACAAAAAACTTCTTGAAAGATTTCTCAGATATGTAAAGATAGATACCGAGTCGGTCCCCGACGTGGAGCGGTTTCCGAGCAGCGACAAGCAGAAGGATCTGTTGCGGCTGTTATGCGACGAACTTGTCGCAATGGGTATAGAGGCGCGTATGGATCGATACGGATATGTGTACGCGACCATTCCCGCCAACGTTCGGTCTGATTACTGTCTCGGTTTTATAGCTCACGTCGACACGTCTTCGGCGGTAAGCGGCAGCAACGTTCGTCCCATCGTCACGGAGAATTACGACGGCAAGCCCGTTAAACTTGCGGAGGGACGCACTCTTTCTCCGGAGAGCTTTCCCGATCTGGCCAATCATATCGGTCAGACAATAATCAGTTCCGACGGCACGACGTTGCTCGGCGCCGACGACAAGGCGGGCGTGGCGGCGATAATGCAGCTTGCGGAAACGCTTGTTTCTCACCCCGAGATAAAGCACGGAACGGTACGCTTCGCCTTTACCCCCGACGAGGAAGTGGGGCGCGGAACGGATTTCTTCGACGTAAAGGGCTTCGGCGCGGACGGCGCATACACGGTGGACGGCGGCGGCTTGGGCGAATTGGAATACGAGAACTTCAACGCGGCAAGCGCCAAGGTGCACGTCAAGGGTATGTCCGTGCATCCCGGTTCTGCCAAGAACGTGATGATCAACGCCAATCTTGTGCTTATGGAGTTGCAGTCGATGTTGCCCGTAGAGCAAAATCCGCGCTATACGAGCGGTTACGAGGGATTCTTCCATCTCGACAATATGCAGGGGACGTGCGACGAAGCGTGCGGCTATTACATTATTCGGGATCACGACAGGGACAAGTTCGAGCAGAAGAAGAGGCTTTTCGGCAAGATCGTCGATTTCCTCAACGAGAAATACGGGCTCGGCACCGTTGCCGCGGAGATAACGGACAGCTATTACAATATGAAGGAGAAGATACTTCCGCATATACATCTTGTGGATAACGCCAAGTCGGCTATGGAACGCGCGGGAGTTACCCCAAAGGTTTGTCCCATCAGGGGCGGCACCGACGGCGCACGTCTCAGTTATGAGGGATTGCCCTGTCCCAATCTGTTTACGGGCGGATACAATTGCCACGGCAGATACGAATACGCCGTGGGAGAGGAAATGGACAAATGCCTCGAAGTATTGCTCAATCTGGTGGATATATATTCACGCCGCTGACGGCATTTCAATAAAACAAATCAAATCGTTGCTTTTTCCGCAAAAGAAAGAGCAACTTTTACTGTTTTTTCGGAAAAATTCCGAAATTAGAGTTGACGTTTTGTTTACGCAAGGGGTATATTATTCTATGCCGTAACGCATATCCGGCAATTGCGTACTGCTGCGATCCACGTCCTCGTTTGTCCGCAGGTTTGCGAATCGCTCAAATTGGGAAAAAGAAGTAATACGTTACTTGGAGAATTGCAAAATGACAAATAAACCGAGAGTTCTGGTCACTTACATAGAATCGGGTTTCGGACACATTATGTCCGCGGAAGCCATCGCCGACGGGTTAAAAGCCAAATACGGCGATAAAATGGATATAATGGAATCCAAAATAATGCAGGACGATCAGGACGAAACTCTTATCAAATTTGAGAAGTTTCTTATCAACCAGACCAAGGCGACCAACAAAATATGGCATTACGGAGACCTTATCTTCGCCGTGATGAATCTCGGCAAACGTCCGTTTATGAATCTGGTGCATCACGTATTTTTCCGCAAGGCGGTCAACGAAATGGTGGAGGCGTTCCATTCCAGATTGCCGGACGTAATAATTTCCACGCATTATTTCATTACTTTCTGCGCAATGGAGTACAAGCGGCGTTACGCCAAGCAGCTGGACGTAACCGTCATAAGCTACAATCCCGACAACAACGTACACGTCTGGTGGGATAGGCGGTGCGACGTATTCATTACCAACAACAGCCTCGCAAGCACCGAGGCGATACGCAAGCGCAAGTTCGATTACTCTGCGGTGCGGCAGGTGTACTTTACCGTGCGCAAGTGCGTCCGCGAGTTCGATATGACCAAGCGGCAATGCCGCGACAAATACGGTATCCCGCAGGATAAGTTCTGCATAATGATAGCCGACGGAGCATATGCGCTGTCCAAATCGAAAAAGTACTGCAAGTATTTGCTTTCGCACATCAAGCAGCCGCTGACGATAATTTTCCTAGCGGGAAAGAATGAAAAACTCTACGAAGAATTTGAGAAATTGGCGGCAAGCGCGAGGGACGATATCACGCTGATACCTATCCGATTTACCGAGAAAATTTACGAGTACTATGCCGCATGCGATCTTTTTGTGACCAAGGCGGGACCAAATGCGATACTCGACTGTCTGTTTGTCGGTACGCCGGTAATGGTGGATTTCTGTCCGCATCCTATCGAACGCGCCACTTGCAAGTTGTTTGTCAAGTATTTCGGTTGCGGCGTAACGGCTTTTCACAGACGTACCGCGCTGAAACTTATCAACAAATACATCGCCGATCCCTCTTTGCTCGACGGATGCAGACAAGCTATCGCCGAGCATATCGACAAAACGGTGGACGGCGGCGAACAGATAGCAGACATAGTGTACGAGCAGGTAAAATACAGAATTGAGGAAGAACAAACGCAATCGTCTGATAAATAGGTTGGAGGCGGAGGGCGCCTTCGACGTGGATTATTTGCCGCAGGGTAAGAGGTACATCATGCCCGACGGCGATTACAAGTATGTCAGGACCAATTTTTTCTACCGATTGTCCTGTATCTTTTGCCGTACCGTCACCTTTCTGTTGGGACCGATACTCTGTTTTGTCCGATTCGGCTTAAAAGTGCGCGACAAGAAGAATCTCAAAGGTATCAATGGCGCGATATGCGTATGCAATCACGTTTCCATAGTGGATACCCTGTTTGTCAAGCAAGCGGTGGGACATTACCGCAGTTATCACACGGGTGCGCCTCACAACAACAAGAAGGGATTGGGCGGATTCATTATGCGGCGCGCGGGTTTTTTGCCTCTCGGGGGAGGCTTCGCCGCGCAAAAGAAATTCAATCTCACCCTCGAAGCGTTGTTGAAGAACGGCGCCGTTGTCAATTTCTATCCCGAAGAAGCGCTTTGGCAGCATTACGAGAAGCCGCGTCCGCTCAAAATCGGAGCGTTTCGGTATGCAGCCAAGTTCGGTGTGCCCGTCGTGCCCCTCTTCGTTACGTTCGAGGGCAAGCATAAGCGCGCCGTCGTCAACGTTCTTGAACCGATCTATCCCGACGTCGGAACGGACGACAAGCGCAATGCGGAGAGGATGATGAATATTTGCTTTGAGCAATGGAAGCGCACTTACGAGCGCGTGTACGGCAAGTCCCTTGCATATATCTCCGAGTGACGCTCGGTTTGTGCGTCGGACGCGCCGAGGCATTGTCTCCATTCAATCGTATACAATATCATAGGAGGAAATTATGAAATACTGTTCTCATTGCGGTAATGAACTGCTTGACGAAGCCGTGGTGTGCCCGCGGTGCGGCTGTCGCGTGGAGAGCCAACGGGTCAATGTGGATCGTAACGACTTGTTCCTTGCGATCAAGATATTCATGATCATCGGCTGCGTGGTCATCAGCCTTTCCACATTATTCATCGGGCTTGCCTGGACTTTGCCAATGACCCTTTCGGCGTGTCGCCGTCTGGACAAGCGTGAACCGATAGGCGTGGGATTCAAGGTGTGTACGCTGTTGTTCGTCAACCTTGTCGCAGGCATTTTGCTGCTGTGCGCCGACACGGAAAATTACATCGGCTGATTATTTGGGCTCTATGCCGAATGTTGGGGTCAAAGAAAATTATTTTCTTCTACACCCCAACATTTCTAACAGAACTTTATGAAAAGAGCCGACTGCGAAACGCGGTCGGTTCTTTTCTGTGTATTGACAGAGCAAGTATTTTATTATTCTGTGAGAAATGCAGCGGTAGAAGTATACGAAATACAGAGGTCGACTTACAATAAAAGCGGAATTTGCGCGCGAGATGTGTGTGTCGCGCATAGTGGCGAACAAAGCGAAAATTCCGTTGCGCGACTACCTGTGCGAACAACTGCCGCAACGTATCTTATGGCAATTACGCTTTGTTTGCGCTGCCGAGAACGTTTACTATCTTGTGTTTTACCATTTCTTTCATCATAGCGCGCGCGTCGCCTAGATACTGTCTCGGATCGAAGTGAGAGGGATAATCCGCAAAGTGTTTTCTTACGGCGGCGGTGAACGCTACTCTCAGGTCGCTGTCGATATTGATCTTGCATACCGCCATTTGAGCGGCTTTTCTCAATTCGCTTTCGGGGATGCCGATTGCGTTGGGCATTTCTCCGCCGTATTGATTGACGATAGCCACCTTGTCCTGCGGAACGCTGCTCGCTCCGTGCAGAACAATCGGAAAGTCAGGCAGTCTCTTGCCGATTTCTTCCAGAATGTCCAATCTGAGCTTCGGATCCTGTCCGGGTTTGAATTTGTACGCGCCGTGACTTGTGCCGATAGCTATTGCCAGACTGTCTATACCCGTACGGGCGGTAAATTCTTCCACTTCGTCGGGACTCGTGAACAGCGCGTCTTTGGCGTCTACGTTGACGTCATCCTCTACGCCCGCAAGTTTGCCGAGTTCCGCTTCGACCACTACGCCGTGCGCGTGAGCGTATTCCGTAACTTTGCGCGTAAGCGCGATATTCTCTTCCCAAGGCTTGGAGCTTGCGTCTATCATAACGGAAGTGAAGCCGCCGTCGATAGAGGACTTGCATATGTCGAAGTCCGCGCCGTGGTCGAGGTGCAGCGCGATGGGGATATCGGTAGTTTCCACAGCGGCGTCTACAAGGTGTTTGAGGTAGACGGGGTTGGCATACTTGCGCGCACCCGCCGATACTTGCAATATCACGGGAGAACGGCATTCATTTGCCGCTTCGACAATTGCTTGGATCATCTCCATATCGTTGACGTTGAATGCGCCCACGGCATAGCCGCCCTTGTAAGCGGCGGCGAACATCTCTTTTGTTGTTACTAATGGCATTATTTTACCTCCCAGAATATATGGATTTTATGCACGGACGCACGTTTCGTCGTCAAACCGCACATCCTGTATAAATAGATTTTATGCAAGGCAAAATGGAAATTTATAGTCAAAATTTATTATTTTGTGTTGTCAAACGTTTTGCCTTGTGCTATAATTTGGAATAGTGGATTTGGACACCAAGAAGCTTTTTGCTTCATGGATATTGTACCACAATACCTATTTTTAGTAAAGAAGTATTGCAAAACCAACTAAAAATTTTTTTGGAGGTAAACTCACAATGGCACAAAAAAAAGTAAGAGTTGCAATTAACGGCTTCGGACGTATAGGACGTCTTGCATTCCGTCAGATGTTCGGCGCAAAGGGCTACGAAATCGTCGCTATCAACGACCTCACCAGCCCCAAGATGCTTGCTCATCTGTTGAAGTATGACACGGCTCAGGGTCGCTACGATCACGATATATCCAGCACGGAGCCTGTTGTAGACGAGGAGACCAAGAAGGTTCTTACTCCCGGTACGCTTACGGTAGACGGCAAGACGATCAATATCTATGCCGAACCCAAGGCTGACAAACTTCCCTGGAAGAAGCTGCGCGTAGACGTAGTGTTGGAATGCACGGGCTTCTACACAAGCAAAGCCAAGAGTCAGGCTCACATTACAGCAGGCGCCAAGAAGGTCATCATTTCCGCACCCGCGGGCAACGATCTTCCCACGGTTGTATTCGGCGTAAACGAGGGCATTCTCAAACCTACCGATACGATCATATCCGCGGCAAGCTGCACGACAAACTGCCTTGCTCCCATGGCAAAGGCTTTGAACGATTACGCTCCCATCGTCAGCGGCATAATGACCACCGTTCACGCATACACGGGCGATCAGATGGTTCTGGACGGACCTCATCGCAAGGGCGACCTTCGCCGTGCGCGCGCAGCAGCTCAGAATATTGTTCCCAATTCCACCGGTGCGGCGAAAGCCATCGGTCTCGTTATCCCAGAGCTTGACAAGAAGTTGATCGGTTCCGCTCAACGCGTACCCGTATGCACGGGCAGCACGACAATACTCGTCGCCGTCGTCAAGGGACGCGATATCACCAAGGAAAGCATCAACGCATATATGAAGAGCGTTGCCAACGAGAGTTACGGTTACAACGAGGATCCCATTGTTTCCAGCGATATCATCGGCGAGACCCACGGTTCCATTTTCGACGCGACTCAGACTATGGTTTCCAAGTTGGATGACGATACCTATCAGGTGCAGGTCGTGGCTTGGTATGACAACGAGAACAGTTATACCACGCAGATGGTACGCACTATCAAGTATTTTGCGGAACTTTGCGAATAATTTCGACCACACGCGAGACGAAACTTGTACTAAACTCTGTACGATACCCCGAGGATCATTTCCTTGGGGTTTCTTTTTTCAAATTATTTATTTCAAATATAGCAATAATTTATCTTGACCGATAACAAATATAGTGTTATAATTAAACGTAACCGAAAACTAAGCGCTTGCTTGTTCATCTTTGCACGGGTAGCGCGGTTTTGGTCTCGTAAGACGTCCGGTCGTCGCAAAAAACGCGGTCGGGACATTACTTGCAAAACAAAACGAATATACATAAATTATAAAGGAGAGTCAAATGAACTACATTACATTGGCAGTGATACTGATCACGATATTGCCCATTGTCAGCGGCATTCTGCTCGGTTTGCTGCGCGGATGGCGTCGCGCCACACTCCGTTTGGGGCTTATACTCGTGGCATTGATACTCGCTTTTTCACTCTGCGGAGTAATAAGCAAGTCCGTTATGAATATCCAAGTGACCGATAAGAAGTTGAGTGCTTACTTGGCAGATATGATAAAGGATTCGTTCCCGCAAGCCGATCTCAGCAACATTGCTGTGGCGCTCGCCCAAAGTTTGACAAAGATAGTTGTGTTCTTGTTGCTGTTCTCGTTGTTCCTGTTCCTCACTTGGGCTATCGCATATCCCATATGCAAGATATTCGTCAAGCCCTACAAGGATAGCGAGGGCAACGTGAAGAGACGTCGTCTTATCGGCGCGGCAATAGGCGCAGGACAGGGCTTGATCGTCGGATTTGCTTTCTGCATAATCATTTCCGGTCTGTGCTTCCAGGTAGGCAAGATAGGGCATGCCGTCAATACGCTGCAAGGACTGTCCGATGCGGGCGTCAACGCGTCGGCACAGGTCGTAAACGTGCAGGCTTTTGCCGATGAAGATAAGGAAGGCGAACCCGCTCAATCCGCCATCGATCCGGAGTTGATGAAGATCCTGAACATATTCATTGATTATTCCGATTCCTCTACGGGCAAGTTCTACGACGCGTTTTCCAAACCGTTTGAATGGGTTTCCAGCGTAGAAATGACGGTGACGGACGAGAACGGTGAAATGACGACGAGAAAGATAACTCTTTCCGGTACGGTTGCGGCTGTTAAGGGCGTTGCGGATATGGCAGAGCAATTGATTCAGCTTCAAGATATTGATTTCCAAGGGATAATTTCGGCGGACGGAAAGCCGAATTTCGATGAATTGTACGATGTACTCGGCAAACTTGACGAAATCAAAGGCGAATTGCCGGACGAGGCAAAGAAAACCATTACGGATACTCTCAGCGGTCTCGCCGAGGGTATGGATTTGCCCGTCGATATCGACTTTGGCTCGATAGATCTCGACGAAGTGAGTTTTTCTGACGAAGGCAAAATTATCGAGGATCTCTGCGGTTATGCGCAAGCGGAGTCCATTACCAAGGAGCAAGCGTCGGATATAGTAGACGATATTTTGGACAGCAACATTGTGTTGCCCGCTCTTCAAAGCGTAGATCTGCCGGACGACGTGCTTAGCGATGAACAAAAAGATGTCGTCGAACAGGTTCTCGACGCCAAAGCCGACGAATACGCAGACGATCCCGATATGCAATCCAAGATCGAAAAATTGCGCGACCTGTTGGGTCTGTAATTCTCTCGGACGATTTGAGATAAAGTCGGATAAATAAAAACACAAATTAACTTTTTGCAAAAAAACGTCGCTCCATTTGGCGGGTGTTCATAGGGATTCTATAAATAAGCGGTTTGGCGGTTAGTCAAACCGCTTATTTGTTGGCTCTATGTCAAATGTTGGGGTGTAGGTATTTTCCCAACATATAATTGAATCGATTGGATCCCTCTATCTGCGGCAGTACTGCCGCAGATAGAGGGTTTCTTT
>CANQNJ010000010.1 GCA_947625185.1 uncultured Clostridia bacterium | reverse complement strand
AAGTCAAACGGCTTGAGTGTTTTGAATAAATACTTGCAAATATGCAGAAGGGCCGCCGCTTAACGCGACAGCCCCTTTCTCGAAAGGCAAATTTATACTTATTAACTCACTGCGTCGCTCAATGACTATTCGTGAAGATACTTGTACAGCGCCTCGGCGACGGGACGCGTCATAGTGGGCGTCTCGGCGATCTCTTCTACCGTTGCATTGCGCAAAGCGTCCATCGATCTGAACTTACGGTGCAGTTCGATGCGGCGTTTTTCGCCTATGCCGGGGACGTCCTGCAAAACAGACTTGATACTTGTCTTGTTGTGCAGTTTGCGGAAATAGGTAATGGCAAAACGGTGAGACTCGTCGCGGATATTTATCAACAGATTCAACGCGTAGCTGTTGCGCGGAAGAAATGTCGGCTGGTTGGTTCCCAACGTGTAGACGAGTTCCTGCTGCTTGGCAAGGGACACAAGCTGCACCTCCACGCCCGCTTCTTCCATTGCCTGACGGGCGTAATCCAACTGTCCCAAACCGCCGTCCACGACGATCAGATCCGGCGTTTTGCCGAATACTCCGTCGTCCTCTTTCATTCGCTCGAAACGGCGAAGCAAAACCTCGCGCATAGAGGCAAAGTCGTTGGCGCCCTCCACCGTCCTGATCTTGAAACGACGGTACTGCGAGGAATCCTTCTGTCCGTTGGTGAAAACGACCATACTTGCCACCTTGTCCACGCCCTGAACGTTGCTTATGTCGTAACATTCCACGCGCGTGGGCAGTTTTTTGAGGTGCAAAAGCTCTTTCAGTTGCAGCACCGCGCCGTGAGTCGTGTTGTATTTCTTGTCTATTGCGGTCTGACTCTTGGTAAGATATTCCACGGCGTTGCGGTAGGACATATCCACGAGACGTTTCTTGTCCTGCAACTTGGGGCAGTATATTTTGGTGGAGACGCCTGTCTTGTCGGAAATTAGCCGCTGCAACTGCTCGGCGTCGGGAAGTTCCACGTTGGTGTACAGTTCTCCGCACAGCTTGACCAATTGGCAATACTCCGCCAAAAAACTGCTCAACGTCTGCGCTTCGTCTATGCCCGCGTCGGATACGGCGTTGTTCTCGGAGAAAACTATCTTGCCTCCCCGAATCATCATATGATTGACGACGCAGTTCTTGCCGTTGCTTGCCACCGCGAACATATCGTAATCCACAAATTTGTTAAGCACGGCGATACGTTGCTGACTTATCTTGTCTATCAGTTGCAAATACTTCTTGTAGGTAAGCGCCTGCTCGTACTGCATTTTGTCGGAAGCGGCAAGCATCTTTTGTTCCAATATCTGCCGAACCTCGCCGTCGTCCCCGTTAAGAAAAGCGACGGCGCGATCCACTATTGCGCGATATTCTTCCTTGGTGACCTTGCCTATGCACGGGGCACAGCACCTGCCTATGTGATAATTGAGGCACGGGCGAAAATTCTTGGGGAGTTTGTCGAAATTGTTGTTGCACGTCACCGTTGGAAATACGCTTCCGAGTATCTCCAAAAAGGACTTGACCCCGCCCTGCGTGATCGGACCGAAATAGCGCCACTTGTCCTTTGCCAACTTGCGCGTGGATACAAACTTGGGATAATCGGCGCGCAGATTTACCTTGATATAAGGATATTGCTTGTCGTCTTTAAGCAGAATGTTGTACGGCGGGGTGTACTTCTTGATAAGCGTATTTTCCAGACTGAGCGCGTCCGTCTCGCTGGCGGTGATGATGTAACGGAAATCGGCAACGTGACTGAGCATTGCCAATACCTTTTCCGTCTTGTTGGTGGATGCGTGAAAGTACTGTCGCACACGGTTTTTGAGGATCTTGGCTTTGCCCACATACAAAACGTTGCCGTCGGCGTCATACATTATATACACGCCCGGCTCGTCGGGAAGATTTTTAAGTTTTGTACGAAGATCCACCGTTTCCGTCATATGCTTATTATACCATAAAAATCGACTGTAAACACAACAAAAAAATTTCTCCGACCTTACGGACGGAGAAATGTCTTGTTATACGGGTTTGTGTTGTGCGTTTGCCGCATATGCTTGCAACAAACCGTTGAGAGCAAGATTGATTCGGCGCTGTTCTTCCACGGTGCGCTCTTCGTTCAAACCCTTTCGGCGCAATATCTCGCTTGCCTGCCCCACCGCCTTGTCGTCGACTTCCGACTTGTTGAGTTTGTTGAGGGCGGTGACGGTATCCTCGGCGAGCGTACTCGGCTTCTTGGGGACAACCGCCGAAAGCTGAGCGACAAGTTGTCCGAACGTCCGCTTGGCGCGACGGGTATAGCGACGAGCGACGACCCTGTCTATGCAGAAAATGAGCGCAAGCGCCAACCAGAATACGATTTGCAGCACAACGTATACGAAATTGAAGCCGACGGCTGCAAATACCGCCACATACAACGACATAAGCACGGACAGTGCTATCAGCAAACGCGGCGCAAGCAGACGCTTTCTGCGGGGAATAAACTCGAATACAAGCGCGGGCTTATCCGTGCCGCAGTTGACGAAAGCGCGCCATTGTCGGCGATAATCTTCCGGCAGACGCGCCATATACAGCGCCGCCTTGGACGGATACGACCGCATACCCTTGGTGCAGACGCGCAGTTTTTTGTTCTGCTTGCGATAGGGGTCGTACAGCCAATTGACGACGGCGAACAGCACAAGCGCTCCGAACAATGCGGACAATATCGCTATACGATAACTGTCCAAAAAATTGAGAATTCTCATAACGTAATACATATTTACCTCCGTTTGACTTGATTATTGCCACAGCAGCGTAACTTCAAACGGAGTTGCGGACAAATTTGTATTACATTTTTATCAACGTATTGTCCGCGATGGACAACACATAACAATCGATATCCTTGATGCCGCAAATGCGCTCCACCGCCATACGATAGCTGTTGAGCTGCGCGCGGTAGCGTTGCTGCACCAGATCGGATCGCGAAGTGTACTTGAAGTCTATCACGACGGCTTTGCCGTCGCCCACTACGAGCAGGTCGATAACGCCTTGAAGCATAACCTGATCGCGGTAATGCGGATGATTCTCCCCGACAAACAACTCGTTATAGGGCGCATACAGCATAAACGGCACCTCGTGGTATACCTTGCCGCCCTCCGACAAGGAGCGGAATTGCTCGTTGCGGAGCGTGTCGTATATAAGCTGCACGTTCAACTTGTCGGCGACATGCCGTTCTATCTTGCCGTCGTTGACGAGGGCGTCGATACACTCTCTTATGCCATCCTTGTCCGCATCCAACGAAACGTATTGATACACCTTGTGATAAGCGGTACCCGTTTCGTTGCGTTCGTCCGCATTGATGACGCGCTTGGGCTGCGGTTCCTCCGTAACGTCGAGGTACTCGTCGTCCAAAGCGGAACTGACCACCTTGGATGGCATAGACGCCTCGTTGAGATATGGGTATACATAGGACAACTTGCGACGTACCTCTTCTACGCCCTCGGTCTGTTCGCAAAGATTGTTTTGAGCGGCGCGATTGGCGGCAACGACGTCGGTTATCACGTTTATTTCCACCCCATTGGCGCTTTTTGTGCCGCTGTACTTGTAATACAGCGCCCTGTGCAGCCAATCGAAATGGCACATCGCGCGGGACGGCTGTCCGGGGAGTTGGCTCATTCTGTCCTCGTCCACGGTGGCGACGAGATCCAACGCAAACTCGGCGCGGGTCATCGCGACGTACAGCAATCTCATCTCTTCTTCGCGCTGTCTGTTCTGATTGACCAAATCGCACGCGAAAGCCCCGACGGTGGGCGCGGACTGCATACTGAGAAAATCGTAGTAATTCATCGCAACGCCCAAACGTGAATTGGTCTTGACCGCGTAACGGTCGAAATTGAACTTTGCCTCCAACCCCGCCGCAATGACCACGGGAAACTCCAATCCCTTGGACGCGTGCATAGTCATAATCCGCACGGCGTTGGCGGAACTCTGCGTTTCGGCGTTCTGCTCGTCCGTCTCGTCCACATAGGACAGAAATCTGTCCAGGCTCTGCGCATAACTTGCGCCTCTCAGTCCATCCACGAAGGAGTACAGCTTGTTCAAGCGCAATGTTCCGTTCGGCAAGCCCTGCACGCTCAAAGCGTAATCGGTAAGCTCGATGACTTTGAGAACGGTGTCGCACACAGACGCGCTGCGGGCAAAAAAGCGCACGTTGTCCAGGAATGTCAGAAATTTGTCTATCTTAGCCGCAATTGCAGCGTCGCCCGTCTTGCGGTAGTTCTGCAAACGCTCGTAGAAAGATATACGTCCCTCGGTATCCAATCTGACCGGCACCAGATCGTCTGCGGACAGTCCGCCGAATACAAGACACGCGCCCACCAGATATATATCGTTGTAAGGATTGTCTATCACCCGCAACAGATTGATGATATCCCGAACTTCCTTGCAGGCGTAACTGTCCGCCTTGAAGGAAGCCGCCACGGGTATATTGTGCGCGATGAGCGTGTTGTAGATATCGACGGCGCGATCCGTCATAGACCGCATAAGTATGACGATATCTCCGTATTCTATCTTGCGCAGGACGTTTTTGTCGTCGCGGTAAGCCATACCGACGTATTCGTTTATGCGATCGGCGATGAGTTCTCCCTGCTTGACGCCCTCCGTCTCATCGCTTTCGGCGGTGATGTCGTATATTTCGGATATTTCGCGCTTTTCCGTCTTGGCTCGCTGCAACAGATCCACCCGTACCGACGCCGTTTTAAGCACGGGGGGTTTGTTTCCCCTGAGTTGAGCGGTGTGCATATAGTCCACCGCGCCGAACTCGTCGGTCATCAGTCCGTTGAATATGTCGTTGACGAAATTGAGTATTTCGTAGTTGCTGCGGAAGTTGTCGTTAAGCTTGACGACTTCGCCGACGCCCTCTTCTGTGTATCTGTCCCGTTTATCGACGAAAATACTCGGGTCGCACCCGCGAAAACCGTAAATAGACTGCTTGACGTCCCCGACCATAAACAGATTGTCCTGCGCCAATTGCGACACTATGGCTTCCTGCACGGGATTGGTATCCTGATACTCGTCCACGAATACAAGTTTGTAACGTCCGCGTATGTCCGCAAGCGTTTCTTCGTCGGAAAGCAGTTTCAGAGTGAGATGTTCCAGATCGTTGAAGTCGACGCCGCCGCGTTCCTTCTTCTCCTGCCAAAACAGCTCGTCGAATCTGTTGATGAGTTCCGCCAACTTGTCGACGTGGACCACGGACATCGACATTTCCTCCCAAAGCGTCTCTATCGATTCGTCTCGGAAGAGTTCGCGATACTTCTTGACGCGATCGTCAAGATCCTTTTGAAGTTGTTTGTAATGGGCGCGGACGCTCTCCTCGAAGGGAGTCAACACGACGTTGCGCTTCTTGACGGGCAGCGAAATCTTACTCAAAGAGAACAAACCGTCAACCGCCCGAGGCAAACTGTCGGTAGGCACTTCGCGCAGATTAGCCGCCGCACTCTCGAACACGTCTACGTAGGGCAGATATTCCTTGCGCGCGCGCTCGGCGAGACCGTCCAGATTGGATATCTGGTATTGCAGCGTCTGCCGTATATCGCGCAATATCTCCCTGCACAGAGGGTTGTCGTCGCCGTATTTGGTAAAGTTGACGCGCGTTTCCGCATACCAGGCATTGAAATCCGGCAAACAACGCGAGAAATCGTACAAACGCATAAGCGTCTCGCGGAAATTGTCCTCTCTGCGGTGCGTGGCGAAAATCTTGTATACTTCAAGGAAAACGTCGTCCTCCTTGGAAAAATATTCCGCAAACAAGTCGTTCATCGCGTTCTTGCGCAACGCCGCCACGGTAACGCTGTCCAGGATGGCAAACGACGGGTCGATATCGACGGCATAAAAGTAGTTGCGAAGCAACTCGCTGCAAAAAGAATGCAGCGTACATATGCTTGCCGTATCCAACTTTTCCGCCTGTTCGGCAATACGCGGGTCGTTGCGGATATCCGAAAGCTTGTCCGCAAGGCGCGCTTTCATCTCGGCGGCGGCAAGATTGGTAAAGGTGACCACCACCAATTCCGACACGTCCGCACCCTGCTCTATGAGCGATACGATGCGTTGTATCATTGTAGTGGTTTTGCCCGTCCCCGCGGAAGCCGACACCAACATATTCTTTCCGCGAGAGTTGATGACCCTCTCCTGCGACGCCGTCGCCTTATATTTGTCGCTCATTTCTTCACCGTCCTGTCGATCGTATTCTTGTCCACGGAGTCATCCACCTTGCGCGCATTGTAGGCGAGAGTGTCGCCGAGGTCGCATATATCCTTGTAGTCGCAATATGCGCAAGCGCCGTCGTATGGGTTTACCGCGGCATACCCCTCCTTCATCAGGTTGCCCGCGCGTCGGATAAGCTCGAACGTGTAACTTATCTGATTGGCGAACTGCTCGTCCTCCAACAGTCGATTTCTGCCGCTTTGCATATTGAATTGCCCGTCGGATTTCAGTTTCAACCCCAACTTGGCGCTGCCCGTAACGGGGAGATTGCGATCTATCCGCGCGGCAACCGCAACGTCGTTGAGCGTTCTGCCATTGTAGACGTAGTCGTCGCTTGCGCCCGCCGCAGTGAAGTTGTCGTGCATATTGAAGTAATAAAAGCCCGCCGGTCTCTTGCCCGTAAGATCCTGCACCGCCTTGACGTACACGGGAAGCTGCATTTTGTGCCCGATGTACAGTTCCTTTTCTCCGTAGTGGGCGGCATTGGCGCCGCTCTTGTAGTCGATAACGATAAATCTGTCCTGCCACACGTCCACGCGGTCTATCTTGCCCACAAGATTGAACTTGCCGCCGTCAAACGTCACAACGACGGGCGCAAGTCCGCTGCCTCCGCCGAAAGACAGCTCCGTGGCATAATTGACAAAGTCGGAATCGCGGAGTTGTTTCTTGACGACCTTGCACATGCGGACGCTTTCCGATTTCAGTTGAACAAGCACGCCCGCCATCTTGACGTCGTTACGCAATCCCCGATAGAAGTCGTCATTCATCGCTTCGTCGAATTTCTTCTTGGCAATGCGCTCGGTAACTTCGTCCGATTCGTCTACGTCCATATCACGCACATACGTTTCCAGAACGGCGTGCAACACGTTGCCGAGATCGCTGGATTTCAGCTCGGCGACAGTGCGCGGCTTGACGTTAAGTCCGTATTGGATATAGAAACGATACGGACACTTGAAGAAATCCGTCAATTGACTGACGCTGGTGGCGGACCCTTTGAGATACAGTTCCTCTCCGCGCCGCACCCTTATCGACCTGCCCTCGTCGGTCTGTTCGTACCTTGCGATCTTCTTTGCAAAAAGCGTTTCCAACGCACGACAGGAGGGCAGATCGACGGTTTGACGATCTTTGAGTTTACGTTTGCTCTCCACAAGTTTGAAAACGGCTTGCTTTTCGGTATATATATCTTCGTCCGCCCTTACCGTCGGGGCAAGCGGTTTACCGTTGCGGGTAAACAGCGCGCACAGCTCTCTTACAAACGAAGAGGGCATAAGTTTGTCCGCACCGTCGGACGCGGCATAAGAAACATACAGCTTGTCCGTCGGCTCCAACAGCAGCTGAAACAGGCTGAAACGTTCACGCCTGTTTTCCGTGAGGATGAGCGGCTCCGCATTTATCCCCGCAGACGCCAGATCCCTGATGTTGCGATCGGTAAGCAGATTGGTGTCGCTCTTGACAATGGGCATGGCGCCTCGGTTGGCGCCGAGCAAAGCCAGAAAGCGAACGTCGTGCTTGCGCGCCTTTGCCATATTGGCGAAAATAACGCAATCGTTGTAAACGGGAATGACGGATATCCTGACGGCGGCGAGAGCGGCGGTAAGCTGCTTTATGAACTCGTCGAGCTTGACGTATCGTCCGCCCAACACTTTCTCCGCCTGCACCAATACGCTCTCCGTTTTGTCCGCAGCCTGCGACGTGACTTTGCTCTCGAAAGCGAAGCCCGCCTTCTCCTGCAAATCGGCGAGGCGAGAGTTGGCGTCGTCCAAACGGCAGTGTCGCAAGAGAGTGCGCACAAATTCGACATATTCGTCGACGGTAGCGGAGCTGGGCGCTTTAAGTGTACAATATAGCTCGTTAAACCTCTCGCGGAAGGCATTTGCCCTCGCAAAATATTGTTCGTCTCTGCCCAAAGTGAAATTGTCGTATCTGTAAGAAACGTTGTATTTCAGGCAATAATTTTCAAACAAAAATACGTCGTCGCGCGCGTCGTCGTCCGACTCGCAAAAAAGCGGATTTTTGACAAAGGACAGGACGTTATTCAGCTTGCCGTTGTTGCGGCAAAGGGTGAGATAATCCACGATAAACCGCGCGTAAGGATGATCCGCAAGCACGTACTGCCTGTCGCAAAAGTACGGAATGTCAAATCTGTCAAAGACGGAAGAAATGGCGTTGGAATACTTGGCGACGTCGCTCGTGACGGCGTAAATATCCCGATATCTGCCCCCATGTCGTACATATTGCTGTACTTTGCAGGCAAGCGCATATACCTCGTCATGGCGCGTGGCGCCCTCGAATATCTCAACGTAATCTCCCGACTCGATCGCGCTTGCGTCGGTATAACGGAAAAGGTTGTCGCCTATTTGCCCTGCGTACGCGTGAGCATATCTCTTGCCCGTAACTATATTCGGCGTTATGCCGTTGCGGCGGCATATCTCCGTCAGTCCGTTGTATATATCGTTGAGATACAGCAACCGATCGGCATACCCCTCGCCGACGCAGCACGCCACCGTCACGCCGCGGCTTCTCAACATCAGCTGCTCCACTATGCCGAATTCCTGAACGGAGAAATTGTCGAAGTCATAAAGATAAAAATACCCGTTTGCCGCAAAATCCGTATCGGCGACGGCGTCGCACAGCAGGTCCAACTTGTCTGCGGAATCGATAAAACGGTCGCGAGTGTATTCCAGATATTTGCCGTACAGAAGAGCAATATCCTTTGCCTTGCCGCTTACGCCCTTGGGCAGCTGCCTGTCGAGCATAGCAGGGGTAATGCGACAGTACTTCATCATACCGATGGTGTTGTAGATATTCTCCACAAAACCCGGCGTTTCCACGCCCTTTGTGAAACAAGTCAATTTGTCCTTGTTGTCCTTGATGATGCTCGAAAGTGCCATGATGCCCGCCTGCTTGGACAAATAATCGTACTTGGGCAAAATGTCGGCAGCCAACCGACGAAAAGTCTTGACCCGAACGTTGATACTTCCGCCCAATGCGGCAAGTAAAGCCCGCTCCGCTTCCAACGACGCGCGATCGGGCACGATAACGGTGTGCGTCGTATCCAATGCCGTCTTGTCCACGCGCGACAGGGCGTCGATTATATAGGCGGAGGCGTCCGCCATTGTATTTGTCTTATAAATTGTAATCATATAACTTATTTTATCATCTTTTGCGGAAATTGACAACAGCAATATGCGTCAAAAACGACGCATTGCGAGACTTGACGTGCCCGACGGCATATCCCGTCGGCAAGCAAAATCGGCTTCGCCGACGACATGCAAATAACAGTTTGCAAATTATACGGATATATGGTATAATCATATTTACATATACGACGATTGGGCACGTGCAATATTCGGTGCCCGTTGTCGAAAAACATTACGGAGTAACTATGAAAAGGAAAATCGCATTACTGCTGCTGATGATAATCGCCGTTGCGGCAATACTCGTTGCTTGCAATCAGACGGAAGCAACCAAGATACTGATCAGATGGGAAAACGACGCGCCCAACGAAACGTATACCTTCCGCGTGTCGCTGGCAGACTTCGCCGACGACAACTCGGACGGAAAAGTATTCAAAACTTACGAAGACAACAACCTCTATAACGGCGTTACGTTTACCAAAGATGTAGCAATACCGGGCGAAATATTCTCTTCTCGCGACGAGATAATGCCCTATGCCGTGGACGGTTCGTACTCTATGGAGATAGTAAAGAGTACAACGGACAGATGGGTCGTCACCACGGAACAAACGCTGTATGTTCAATATAACAAGGTATCCAAGTCTCAACGCGGCGAAGAAGTCAGATTGACGGAGCGCGACGGTTGGCAGGAACTCGAAGCGCTGATGGCTTCCGACGAGGAAATAACCGCTACGTCCCTCGAAAAAGCCGACGACAAGGTAATACTCAAATCCGTCATCAAGACAAGCGTCACATTTGCGGACAATACGCAGAAACCGTTTAACTCTGAAACGATATCCGACGGATTCTATGTTGGCGTCGCAAAACAAACGGCAAGCAAATACACCGTCAAAACGGAATACGATTACAGCGGAAAACGCCCGATAGCCAAGGTCACAGTCAACGATGAAACCACCGAATACAAGCTCGGTCGCAATGCGTCATTTATCGATTCCAATCAATTGCTTACCTATATACGCAGTCTGGAAAAGACCGAAACGAGCTTTCAGGACAACCCCGCGGTGCAGGTTTTCGACCCGACGACGGGAGAGTTGGTTGTGGCAAGATTCGGATTTGTATACAATTCGCCGATGGTAATAACCGACAGCGTCAACAACCGCGAGCAGAAGGTCAGCGTCAACGCCGTGTATGTCACGCTCAACGGAATGGCTTATCTGGTGCAGGAAAACATTCCCGATAAAGCCAAGGACGCAAACGGCAACATTATCGACACGATGCAAGCGTCTGACACGCACAAATACACCACGATCCGCTTCCGCTCGGGATATCTGAGTTATGAATTCAGTAAGTACGTTGATTCCGTATGGAACGCGCTTGCCTACCCGCAAACGACCGCCGAATAACGGTTTGTCGTGCGCATAAGCGCAAACCCGACTTCGATATACGACAAAAGCTGAAACATTTGCGATGTTTCAGCTTTTTCTTTTACATGGATTTTGTGGTCGGCAGATCAATTGCCTAAAAGCGGCTTGGCGGCGACGCCGGAATACTTGACGCCGTTGCTGCCGTCGCTTAACTGCTTGTCGTAATTGTTGGCGCCGTTCGCCGAGTACAGCCAGAAGTTGAAGTCGTGAGTGCCCGCCGCATAAGGCAGCAATTGCGCCTGACGGCTGACAATGGCATTGTCCTCGGAAGCGGCGAATTGCGCTATATTGATGGACAAGTGTTCCATATCGGCAAGATCATCGTCGAGATCGAGGATCAGCTGCGAATAGTTGCGACCGCCGCCGTAAAACGCTATTCCGCCGTGAACAAACGTATTGCCGTCGGACGTCTTGTACAACAATTTGGCGTAATCGGGATCGCCGTCCACTTCGCGCAGCATAGCGGAAACGTCGAACTTCATCAATTCGCTAAGCGCACCCTCGCCCACGGGTTCGATAAGAGTGCTGCTGTCCACATTGGCGATATCCTTCCAATCGTAGGTGCGTACGTCCCCCTCCAAGCGTAAAATGCTTGCAAAGGATGTCGCGCCGGAATGACGCCAGGACTCTGTTATCTTGGCATAAGCGGCAATATCGCCCGTCATCTTTGCCACACCCTCATAGAGCAATGCGCCCGAGAAATTGCTTTCCACGCCGACGCAGAACAAACCGCTGGTTTCCAAAACGGTATCGCGCAGCGTAAGGTCCGTCATTACATAACGCTTGTAGAAGAAACTGTCCTCGTCGACTTCGCCCAAATCGTAATTGTTGGTGTAGTAAGTTTTTCCTCCTACCGACTTGGACTTCTCGGAATATGCGTTGCCGCGTTCGTCCCTGAGGACGGGTTCCTGTCCGTTTCTGTTGTTGGCTTGCAACGCCTTGTTGGCGCCCACCTTGACCAAAAACTCTCTGCCCTGCGTAATCACGCATCCGTCGATCGTCACCTTGATCTGATCGTGCGCGTCGACGTCAACGGACGGGATGGCTTGGACAAAGTACGACAAACCTTCGCTATTGCCGCCGTACACCCGCACCACGTTGCGCCCGTTGCGTATGCGGCAATTGATTATCTCGCAGTCGGCGTTGATCTCCAACGTCGTGCCCAACTTGTTGAGTTTGTTCAATTGGTATGTCGCATTGCCGTTTTTGTCATCTTCGTAAAGGGATTCGTCGCTGCACCCCAACAGATTGACGCCGTACAGCTTTACTCCGTCGGTACGGATAAGAAACGCTATATTGTCCTGTCCCGCGACGGCTGCAACGGCTTTGTATTCCACAAACACCAACGGTCCGCGGAAAATCGTCGGCGTACCGGCGGCGTCCACCGCGTTGGTGAAGTACTCCGCGTCCAGATTGAACCCGTTGCCGTAAACGTCCGCTTTGAATTCCATTGCATATTGCACGTATACCTGGTCCGGGGTATGGTTTTTGTCGTATTTGTAGAATTCCGTATTGTAGGTGGAGCGATATTTATGCTCCGCTATGATTTCTTGGCGTACTTCTGGCGACAACGCAGTTTTGTTGTCCGCTTGGCTGCCCAACATAATATTGTCGGTAAGCACCACCTTGCGTCCTTCGTCGGTTGCTTTGCGAAGATCGGCATAGTTGCCCACCTGGACCGCATCCTCGACGACGTTGAGCTTGATGGACTGCGTCGCGTTGCCTCCGAACACCTCGTTGTATTGCCAACGCACGGTAACGGTGATAGCTCCCGTTCCCTTGATCACGAGATATTGCTTGCCGTTTACGGGCTGCACTTCCGCAATTGCCTGTCCGGAATCGGACTCCACGATGAAGTCAATCCCCTCAAAGTCATTCTTTACGGGCAGGGTCTCGCCTTTCTTGGTTACGGTAATATCTATCGAGTAGTCGTTGTTATCGACAAGATTGCCGTTTACGTCGTACTTCCTGCCGCCCACCGTATAGCGTTCCGCCAGGTCCACATTTACTTTGTTGTTTATCCAGATACTGTTTATCTTCGTCGTGACCGTTACCGTCAACGTCTTGGCAACGCCGATATATTTATATTCGTTGTCGTTGATCTTGCGCTTGGCTTTGACGGTTACTGTGTACGGTCTGCCTTGACTTGTGCTTTGCTCCGCGCGGAAAGAGCATTTGCCGCTTGTTTCCGAATAATCCAGACTCAGCCCGTCCGACGTCGTCCATTCATATTCGACGTCTTGCAGATCCACTGCCGGCACGGCATAAAACACCGTGGAGGTATCCTTCAATATGACGGAGCTGTAAGCGTCGGCATTTGTCTCTTCAATTACGGCGGATCTCAGCTTAAAGTCGAATTCGGAAAATCTCAGTCTGACGGGGACGTCCCGACCGTTGGCGCTCAATGTGGCTTCGACGTCCTCTCCTTCGAAGTTTTCTTCCAAAGTCACATTCAATACATGACGTTCGTCGGCGGCTGCGCGAGCGGTTTTGTCCGGATTGTGACTGAGACATTTGGCTTTGACGCCTCTGCCCGTCAATTGCGGTTCGCCGCGACATTCCACATACATTGTCGTTTGCGTTGCGCCGTTGGCGAGCAACACGGTATTGCCGTCCGCGACGCCGTTTACCACGATGCCCGTATCCGAACTGACCTTGTCCACATTGAGATTTATCGTGCGCGTGAGTTTGCCCGTTATGTTGCCCGTCATAGTGCTGATGATAGCGTCATCGACGGTAAGCGTCAACGACGTCCTGCCGCTGAACGGCAACATAATGCTCTCGCTGCCCTCATTGACGATTGCCTGATATTTGTCATCTGATTCAAGTGTGTATTCGGAGGAATCTCCGCCGATAACGTTCACTTTGTAAGAGTAATTGCCCACTTTCAGTCCCGACGCCGTATACGTGGAATTGATGTTGGTCAACGGCACGTTGTTGCCGTCGCTGTCATAAAGGGAGAAAGTTACTCCGTACGCCTTGGAGGAAGTCACCACGACGGGGACGCTTGCCGTAAAGCCCTTGTCCTTGCTGGTAGCCTTGACGGTGGCGGTTCCTTCGCCCACCGCTTTCAGTTTTCCTTCTTTATCGACAGTAAGCACGTTCTCGTTGTCGCATTCCAGAATATACCCCTGCTCCGAGGCGTTGTCCGGTTCCACTTTGGCGCGAATGGTGTGATTCGTGTTATTATCCGCCATATCCACATACAGCGCTTCGCCCTCTGCCAATATTTCCTCGTCGGCGTAAATGCGTATTCCGCTGACCGAGACGGGGACGCTTATGCTGACGATATTCAGCGATGAAAAAACCACCAGGACGAAAATCATCGGCAACACTATTATCAATGCGATAACTGTTTTTCTCATCAGATCTCTCCTCCTTCAAAGCGATAATATTTGTCGCCCAACTTAGACACAAAATAGAGGTATGCCGCAACGGCGCATATGACGGAGACCGCCGCGCCGAGGACGTACGTCAGCCATTCCATACCTTTTTGATTAAGTTCGGTAAGCACTCTTGCGATAAACAGCGTGCCGCCCACGACAAACGCCGTTACCATACCGAATACGATAACCGTCGACACCACTCCGCTCGACTCCTTGATCTCGCCGTCCTCGTCGGTGGAGAAATGCGCGTGATCGAAGTCGTAACGCGTGGCTACGCAAATATTGACGAAGCCGAACGTCGTGCCCACCGCAAAGACGAACAATCCGCCGTACCAACTAAGCTCCCCCGTGCAGGACAGTACTATCGCATTGGCGATCTGCGACAGCGCAGTCACCGCCAGACACAACACTATCTTCGCAAAGAACACCGACTTGTAATTCAACGGGTACGCCTTGACGGAATAGAACATCTCTCCGTCGCGGCTGATATTGGTAGCGCAAAAGATATTGGTAAGCGCGCCGAACAGCAGCGTAAGGAACAGCGCCAGCTCCAAATTCAATTTCAAACCCACCAGGCTCTCCATCAGCGACGAGCCCACCGTCATGCAGAAGTAAACCATCAACGGCATTACCACTGCCACCGAAAAATAGCTGAACATATATGATGGGGTGCGGAAAATCAACAAAAAGTCCTTCTTGACGAGCGCAAAAAACCCGTATTTGCCGCTGCGGATATTGCCGCCGTGCCGCAAGTAATTGCCGCTGCCCGTATTGCGCGATTGCAATGCCCTCTGCAACATAAATTTAAGCATCACAAGCGACAACACCACGCAGACGACAAGCACCGCGGCAATGCCGAGTCCCGCGATCAACGCGTTGTGTCCGATGCCCTGTTGGGCGGGATCGATATTGGCAAGCAGCAGGTCCGCCAACCACTTGACGGGATACAAACACTGCACCGTCTTGACGATAACCGTCATTTTGCTTTCGTCGAAGAAGTATTTGAGGTCGTCCCCCAACAGCATTTGCTTGACGGCGTCCAGAACAATGGAATACAGCCAAAACGCCACGCCCGTGATCGCCGTCACCAACAGAAAGTTGAGCAGAAATCTGTCCTTAAAGAAGCGTTTCGCCGCATTGACGGGCAGCGCCAGCAGCGATCCCACGGCAATGGTCAACAACGGCAGCACAAAGCACGTCACCGCCGTCACCAGCCAGAATTGCCACCCGAGGACAACGTTACCCAATACGTTGAGCGCGGCTGTCACATTGACGGTAATCACTACTATGGCGGAAATAAACAATTGCGACAGATATATCGTAAAAATCTTTGCTATATACAGACTCGTTGCGTCTATGGGCATAGCGGAAAACAGCCTTGCCCCGTCCGCGTCGAATATCTGACGGTTTATCTGCGACACGGCGCCCGCGGTCATAAACAGAAAAACTATCGCGTACAACAGCGTCAGCAGTTCGTATAGGCGCAGATCGTAATGGAAGGTGGGTTTGGATTCCCCCACTATCGCCTCCGCTTCCGCGCCGAAAACGCCCTTTACCTGCGTATATATGCCGACAAACTTGCCGAAAAACACCACAAACAAGGCGATGATCGCGGCTATAAGCAATGCGCTCAGCAAGAAACCCATCACGTCGAAACGTCCGCGACGGTAGCGATAAATCGACTCGATACGCTGTTTTTTGAGCAAAGCTCCTATCAGTTCCGTATTGAGTTTTCTCATTGGCTGTCACCGTCCCGCAATTTGTGTTCCTGTTCTTCTTCGGCGAGGCGTTCGCTTTCGAGGAAGTAATTCTCGAAGTCGAAGTCGGGATTGTCCGTCATCATTTGGCGTATATTGAGTGCGTCTATCTGCTGACCGCGGCGTATGAGCACCACGCGGTCGCAAATCTGAGCCACGTTGCCGAGCGCGTGCGAGCTGAATATTATGCAGTTGCCCTTGGCGGCATATTCCTTCATATATTCGCGTACGGCTTTCATTGTACGGGGGTCAAGACCCGTCAACGGTTCGTCAAGTATCCACAGCCGCGGCTGGTGCATAAGGGAGCCCATCATACATATCTTTTGCCGCATTCCGTGCGAATAGCTGCTTATCAGATTGTTTACCGCGTCGCCGAGACAAAACACTTCTTCAAGCTGTTCGTATCGCTGACGGCGCAGCTCCTGCGGCACCTTGTACACCGTGGACATAAAGGAAAGGTACTCCACGCCCGTCATCTTGACGAATACGGCGTGGTTGTCGGTAACAAACCCCATATTGGCTTTGGCTGCCATCGGGTCTCTCCTGACGTCGTGACCGTCTATACGTATTTCCCCCTCGTCAAAGGGCAGCATGCCTTCCAGACATTTAAGCGTTGTGGATTTGCCCGCGCCGTTGTGCCCCAACAAGCCCACTATCTCGCCCGCGTAGCAGCTGAACGTGACGTCGCGCACGGCGTAGTCGGCTTTCTTGGAATATTTCTTGCACAGACCCGTTATTTCCACCACGGGCGTGCCTTGCGCCCCATTCGATTGCGACGGCATGCTCGGGGCGGCGGTTTGTTGTTGATAGGCGGACTCTGTCCGCGTCGTGTTTTTCTTGTTTGTTTTGCTCATAAAATCCTTTCTCTCTGCGTTAAAATCGGGTATTTTGTATTGTTCCTAATCAATGCAATAAGGAAATGCTTGTACACGTCCGCTTTGCGGAGAACAAAGCCGCCGCAAAGCAATCGCGTAAACATTCCCTTAGCATAGGGTGGTATATTTCAACCGCTGTTTTTGACGGAACACCGTTCCGTCCGAGTTGTTCAAGCCGACCGTCAATAGGTCATAGTCAACGTGATAGTCACGTCGGCGCCGTTCGACTCGTAAGTTATGCGCACGCCGGACATATGTCCGCCGGATACGGTCAACTCCAACATAAGGTTGCTTGTCGGAGCCGTAAGCTGTTCGCTTGTCACGCCGAACACGTCCGTGATGTGTTCCGCCTTGACCATAGCGGTCAATCCCGATTCCGTCAGGCGGTAGCCCTCTTCAAAAAAGCTTTCGTCCAGATTGACGGTGGGGGCGGCTTCCTCCGCGCCGTCAACGTGAGAATTTATCTCCGTCACCTCGTACAGCTGCTCCGCGTCCGCGTCGTTAAGCCGCTTCTCCGAGCCTGTAACGTCGTAGCCGGACTCTGCCTTGGCGTAAGTCTTGCTGCTCTCAAATTGCGTAAAGTTGCCTTTCTTTACGGATATCTCCTGCGTGATAGACTGTGCGGTGCCGATATCCTTGTACAGTTCGCGCAGCACTTCTATTGCCGTAAGCTTGGCTTCCACGCACGCCGCAAACAGCGTCGCGGACAATATCAATACCACTGCAACCAACAGAATTCTCTTTTTCATTACAGTATTCCTCCTTTTGCAAATACATACAGCGCGGCAAGCAGCGCGTCAAGCGCAGCCGCGGCAAACAGCCATTTGAGGGGCGCCTCCGCAAGCACTTTCGCCGTCTCTATCACATTGTCGTCGATGTCCGCGGCGGCGTGCCAGGTATCGACAAGTTCAAGGTACTTGCTCAATTCGTCCGCGCCGAGTTCCTTCTCGCTCTCGGACAGTTTGTCCATCTCGGCGATCACTTGCTTTACGAGCGCAAAGTCTTCCTGCGACGAAGTAAGCGTATCCGCACTCTTGTCGCCCACTATCCGTTCAAGTTCCGCAAGCACGTCGTGCAAGTTCTTGGAGTATCCGTCCGCGCCGACCACTTCCACGTGGAAAGTTCTGCTGCCCTCGTAGTTGTCGTCTACGATAGTTACCGTCACGTCGTACACGCCCACCTCAGACAGCGTCTCGGCGCTCAGCGACGTTTGCAGCGGCGAATATTCGTCCCCTTCGTACACAAACGCCTGTCCCGTCAGCACAAAGTCCTCGCCCGCATATTGATACAGCTTGGTTTCGTCGACGGTTTCGCCGTCCACCATAAGGTTGATTATCACGTTGTTGTTGTCGTGTTCGACGCGCAACTTGGCTACCGTGTAGGTGCCGTTGTCAAAGGTCACGTTGTAGTTGCCGTTGTCGTAGGTGCCCTCGATGTCGAAGGATCCTGCGCCTGTTATCACGGGTCTGGTAAGGCTTACTTGCAATATTGCATTGTCCTCGCCGTTGGCAAGCGGCGTTTGTTCGTTCACCGTCCAAAGGTCGGGGTTCCAACTGTAATCCTTGCCGTAGCCGAACACGTCGCTCTGGTCGAGTATATTTACCGTGACGGCCTTCCGGGCCACTCTGTAAGTTCCGTTTACTTCTTGCACGTTGTAGTTACGCAATTCTTGTTTGTTGGTGACCGTTACCGTTATTGTGTAACCGTCTTGGGTCACAGGACTGCTTGCCGTAACATCGCAAGTAACTTGGATTGCAGGATTTGCGCCGTCGCCTTCTACCAAGCCTACCACGGTGTGAGTGAGAGCAACGGGTTGGTCACCGTAGGTGGAGTTTTTGTCTTCCGCCGTTACCGTGAGTGTGCGCGGAGTGATCTTTACCGCGTTGGTTTCACCCGTGAACGTCACAGCATAGTTCTTGTCGGAACAGTCGCCTTTTACGTTGTAGTCGGTTGCATTGATCGCGCTTGATACAGTCAAGGTGAACGTTATTGTCGGTTGTGCTTCGTCTGCCGCCCAATCGCCGGACGTCTTGGTCCATTGTATCTTGCCGAGCGTTCCGTCGGTTACGGCGTCCTCGCCGTTGTACTCCCGTTCGTAAGGCGTTATCTCTATTGTTATTTCTTTACAAGTAATGCTGTAAGTGCTTTCCGTTTCGGATTTAAGGGTGTAGTTCTTGTCGCCCGTTTGAGTGAGAGAAACTTTCGCCGTGTAGTCGCCTACGTTCTTGGAGACTTCTCCCGTAAAGGAAATTGTTACAATATCTGCAAGATTATCTCCCGTATCCAACACTGTTTTGCCATTTACCGTGGCTTGCAGTTCGTCTGTGGTGGGAGCCTTTCCGTTGTAAGAACGGGTCATCGATGACAAATCTACCGTTATTTCAAGCTTGGAGATAGTAAGCGTGACAGAATACGGTTGCGAATCGTCGTAGTTTGCCAACCTTACCGTTGCCGTCAGCTCGTAGGCTCCCGCGTCCTTGGCTCCTTGGAAGGGTTGACCGCTCAATGTGTACTCTACCGTTGCTCCTTCCGGCGCGTTGTTCATCTTGGGTTCGTGCATCTTGCCGTCGTAGGTGACGGTGGTTTCGGAGAAAGTAATGTTGCCGAATTGTGCGTTGGTTATTGTGTAATGTCCGTTTTGGAACTCCACATCGTAGTTGGTGGGTCTGTTGTCATCCTTCCAGGTGACCGTGATCGTGTAACTGCTGCCTACGGGGCTTTGTTCGGTAGCGTCGGTGAAAATCTTGATGTAATCATCAATATTCTCATCGTTTACCAAACCTTCCACATTATAGGTAAGTTGTTGGATCGCCTCGCCGAACACAGAAGTGAGATCTGTTGCCGTGACGGTGACTGACTTCTTGTTGATGACATAGCTGCCGCCTTCCACTGTGAGTGTGTAGTTCTTGTCGCCTGTTTCCGTAAGCGTGGCTGTGAACGGGTAGCTATTTGCGTCCTTGGAGACTTCTCCCGTAAAAGATATTGTAATAATGTCCGCCAATTGTTCGCCGTACGGCAAATTGCCTTGTTTAAGTGATGACTTGATTTCGCTTACCAACGGTTCATTGCCATTGTAGGCACGAGCGTCGGCGGACAACACAACTGTGATTTCGCGTTTGGTAACCTTGTAGGTGCCCGTTTCCGTTGTTATTGTGTAGTTGGTGTTGACTTCGTAGTCTGCTATCTCGATCGTGTAGTCGCCTACGTCATGCGGTTGGTCGCCTTGGAATCTGAGCGTGAGAGACAATACATCCTGCTCGCACAGACCGTCATCTTGGACAGTGAAACCTTTCGGATCCAACGTGTGCTCTTCGCCGTAGACGGAGCTTTGATCGTTTGCCTTGACCGTAATCGGCTTGGGATCTACCTTAAAAGTCAATTGCGTACTTTCTTTATACTCTTTACCGACAAGCCAATAACCGTCGGTGAGTGTTACCGTAACGTCGTAGGAAGCCACTTGCGCATTATGGGCGGAATATCCGCTAAATTCCGCAGTTGCGGAGCTTTCTCCGAATATTTCTTCAAACAGCCCTTGCAGATCCGCATCCCCTACGTCTTTACCGTTGTAGGTGAGGTCTCCCAACGAGTCGGGGAGATACAGCAAATCTTTGTGTGCCTCTTGGCTGCAACCAAGTTCCGTGCATATACGGGTAAGCTTTTTGAAAGGATTGTCCGCGCCGAGACCGTCGGACTCGCCGTCAACGGGATTCCAATTGTAGACATGTTCGTCGCCATGATCTACCATCCAATTGCCGTGCAAAACCTGATCTGTCAAATCAAGCGAGTTAGACTGCGCTCCGTTCGCCATGGTAGCATAGTACAGCATTTCAAGATTGAAATTTTCTTTACCCGTTGCCGTGTATGTCTTACCGGCAACTAATTGTCCGAAACGCTCATGTACCGCGTCCCATACCCGTGCAGTGGACGATGTTTCAAAGTAGTTTTTATCTTTTTCAACGCCGTCAATAATTTTGCCGGTCAAAATAGCCTTTGAATCAATTGTAATGTGTCCCGTACCGTCTGTTTGAACGATTCCAAGGAAAACTGCCGCAGTTTTCTTTGATTCTGACAGCTTGTTGTCAACAACTTCCAATTTTTGGTCAATAACCAACGTTCCGTTGACAATAAGATTACCGCTCTTGGTGTAGCCCTTTTCTGCAAGTTCAGCCGCAGTTGGATACCACTTGCTTGCAAGTACCGGTTGTTGCAGTCCGTCAAAGATCCAGGTATTTGCGTTGAGTGTAAGAGTTGCGCCTTCTTCCACAGTAACGGTTGCACCCGGCATAAGCATGAAGTCTGTTCTCGTTTGATACTGGGCTTCGTCACCGCCTAAACTTATATCAAAGTTATAAGGAATGGCAAAATATACCCCAAATGTGGGGACTGTAACGCCCAACGCAGAGAATTGCATATAGCTGAATGCTGCTCCACCAGTAAACTTCATTGTCGTCTTTCCAATTAACTCCGTGCAGTTACCGGCAGTAGCTCCGCCAACAACCCTGGTGGCATCGTAGGTAATCGTAACACTGGAATCCGGCTTCAACATTACCAGGGTTTCATTTCCCAAACCATCACCGCTTTCATCGCTGATGAACGGTTGGTCCAAAGAAGTGAAATCATTCAATGCGTATAATGTGGCGTGACCGATAAGTTTACCGCCATAATTTATCGTTATCGGACATTCGATGTTGATCATTGCATAACGCTTGAACGGTGTTACATTCGCCATGAACAAATCCAACGAAATATTACCACCCATAAAGTCCAGGATCAGGAACGGCTCATACAATTTGCCGCCTTTATGCACGGTAATCGTACCGTTGTCCGTTACTCTGCCGTAGACGTCCATTACGCCGCCGTCTTCAACAACAATTGCCCCTTTGTTGACAATTTGCGAATAAGCCCCGGAGGTATGTCCTTGATAACCTTGTGAAGCATAGTTCACAACGCCGCCAAGATACAAACCGCCTTTCACAGTCAACGTTGCTTTTTCCGAAATGGTAAAAGTAAAGTAGAGGAATTTCTGTTCCAGTTGGGTATCCGCCCAAGCGATACGACCCTGTACGTCGTACTTGCCGCTAGCTGCGCTGCCGACATATTCTCCGGCGCTGTTCATGGGGATAATCAACCGCACACCTTGTGGAATGGTCAAATTGTCCTCTATCGATATTTTGTCGTGTATAACAACTATATCACCGCCGGTATCTGTCACTGCTATCAGTGCGCTTTGTAGTGATTCGTAAAAGCTACCGTTGACGCGCACCTCATATTGATCGGCGTCCCCGATCCAGGCTTTTATTTCAACAGGATCGATAACGGTGTACGTCAAACTATATCGCTGTCCTTCTACCGCAGTAGATGTCACAAGATTGGAGATACCCTTTGAAATTACTTCCCAACCGTAAAATACCTTTCCTTCGGGCACATTGGCTGTAAGACTGACAGAACCTCCGAATTCAACTTCTGTTTCCGAATTGATTGTAACGGGATTTTCCTTATAATTAGCAGATACCGCACTTTGATATTCGTTGCTGTTGACGGAATATTTGAATGTGGTTTCCGAACCGTTACGGAATGTTACGTTTCTTATAGCATAATGTCCCTTAACTCCTTGTCTCAATGCAAAGGTTATGACAAAACTCTGTGCATTGTGTTGATAAGTTTGTCCGTCCTGATATTGACTCGCGTCGGTGGGATACGAGTTTTCCCAAACAGTAGGGATATAACAGCGGTACCAACCGTTTCCGAGCGAAGAAACAAAGCTATTAGCCTGACCGCTATTTCCCGTAAAGGCGGAAACTCCTGTTGATTTATGGTCTACCAATCCGATAATTTGCTCGGTACTGTATTTATCACCGGGATTTAATTTCCAGTCCATAACAACATTTTCGCCGTCATGTTGCTTATTTGCATAGGAACTTGTAATATATGATCCTTTATCGGATCTGCAAATCATGATTATTGCATCACGGGAACCGTTGTCCAATCCCTGCGTTACTTCAAGATACACATCAAAACTCAGTACGCCCTTGGCAACAATGTTTTCAGGGCTTCCGTTTCTTTTGGTTGTGTAATAATTTCTTATTCCGATATAATTGTAATACCAGTAATCCTGCGACATATTGCTCGGCGCTTTTTTGTGACTGTTTTTATAACTTCCCTCAAATACCATGGAGCCGGTTTCGCCGTCATCGGAGAATGACGCTGTTGTCGGCGACCAATTGGCTATTTCGTTATCACTTGTCAAATACGCCCCCGCTTCACTGTCGTCTGTAAACAGGTTGTTAAATTCAGTTGGGTTGCCTTGTAAAAATGTATCTTCGGGCAGCATACCGTCCGGCCTCATTGCGTCTTTCTTGTCTGTTGAATATGAAATATAAAATATGCAATCTGCCGTTCCGACATATCCTTCGATTTGGATTTGGACGTCAATTTGGTATTGATCGCCTAAGGATTGTTCCACCCAACAATTGATGGTATCGGACAGAAAACTGTCTATCATGTCCTGCGTAATGATGCTGTCGAATACACCGTATTCGCCGTTCTTTTCCAGACTCGTGTATCTGGTATCATCATCATTTACATAGAGGTGTATAGTCTCTCCCTCTTTACCGTATCCGGCAAAAATAACATTAAGAGAGGTTGTCTTTGCGTCTGCAAGCGGCAAAGAGATTGTATCGTTGTTTTTGATTTTCTTCGATTGTGCTTCACCGAGATTCTGTGTTTGACTCCACACCGTGGGAGCAACAACATCTTCTTGGAAAATTGCAGACAAATCCGCACTGCTCACCTGTTGATCATCGAAATATAACACGCCATTCTTAAATTCGAGCTTACACGTTGTTTGCGCCGATGTATGTTCGTCAATCTTCCAATTGATGAAATGGGTGTTTACATTCGTTTCGCCATCCAATGAGCTTGTGACGGTATCACGCCCTTCTTTGGCTGTTGCTGTAAGTGTAATCGGAAAATCATCGTAAAGGCTGTATGTGACAGAACCCTCGGTAGCGCTACTTCCCGAAACTCCAAGTCCATCTACCGCAACGCTACCGAGATTTTCAGCAAAATTCAAGGTAAAGTTGTGAGATTCTTTTTCCGATATTTGAACGTTTTCAAATGAGAACGCCTCGCCCGTTTTGTCCGGTCTTTCATCTTCATATTCGCCACTGACAAACTGTGTCGGCGTTACGTATGGAGCTGTCACGATACGGATCTCAATTGTATGTTGACCGGGCTCGGCTATATACACATTGAAGGTTTGTTTGCTTTCATCACCGGAATTCGCCGCACCGGTTCGACCCAAGCCATAAACATAATCGTCTTGTTGATAACCGGAATATTCTTTGTCGGAACCGGGATTTTCTGCACTACCAGTATGCGATTTATATTTTACCGATTGCATTCCAAGGGCGTTTTCACCGTCAAGTTTGACAAATGCTCTTGTCCAGTGAGTCGGCAGTCCTTCGAATCTGGAAAGAACCCACTCTTCTACTGTCGCAAAAAACGAACCCGCATTGTTGTCATAGACGTGTGATTCATCGGAAGCACGCAAAAAGTTGTAGTCAAAAGACAGAATCGCCGCACTCTGCAAATCCACGTCGATGAATACCGATGTCTGAGTTGTTCCCGTTGCCGTTGTCGACAATTCGGGATTAGCTATTTCGTATTTACCGTCCTGTATTTTCCACTGATATTGGGTGTCTGCCGTGCAATTATCCCAATATATTTTTTCACCATGATCACCGATTTTACCGAAACGTACAGTAAAATTGGTTGTGGAAACCAACGTTGTCTCATAAGTATTGCTAACTTTTACTACTTTGCCGTCTTCATCCAACCAGTAGGCAAAATATCCCTCGATTGGCTTTGCTTCAAAGGTTACCGATTCGTTGAAATTGGCGTTGTAGGTAAGTACGCCGTCAATCGAACTTTGTCCATTGCAGCTGACAGAACCGAGGTCACGGTCGCCCTCCTGAATGGTTACAATGCCCTTTGCCGATGCGGGTTTTTTGAGTCCTTGCACTATCCAGTGATCCTTGGAACTATTGCGGCACTCAATATGAAGAACATCGCCGATTTCGAATTGCAATGTCCCATCGCTATTAAATTCCGTAAAAGGCTGACTATATTTTTGGCTGGTAGTATTTACCAACATCTCTTCCGTCTGGTCATTTTTCCAAACATGGAAATAATTTGACGATGACGACCCGGCAGATGTTCCTTTGTAATTAAACTTAATTATTCCGGGTTGAGTGACCGTCAATGTTATATACGAAGTGGGCGTAAATCCGTCGGACGGAGACAATGAATAAAATAAATTACGCGCACCGTCCCAGTGTTCCATAATTTTATCATAATTGTAAAGGTCCCATTGACTTACTACCTCTCCGTCGACCGCATACAACATATTAGTAGATATCTCGTACTCTGCCGTTTGATCTAAAACCTCACTAATTTCTGCTGTTGCCGGAACAACAAAAAGCAAACAGACTGCAACCATTGCTACTAAAAGCAATACGCTCAAAATAATTAGTGAAATTTTCCACTGTCTTGTTTTAGTCATATTTCCTCCTAAATTATTGTGTATAACTACACCTTTACTTATACGGCAAGATGATACCCCCCCCCATTGAATTTGTCAACACTTTAAGGCTATTTTCAGAAAAAAATTTTTTTGACCCGATTATTCGACGGTCTGCACGACTGCGCGCGCCCGCCCCTATAAGCGCAAAACACCGTCGAATCCGAGCCATTTTCACATAAATCTGCATAATTGTGTGAAAAAAATCACATAATTCCGTAAAATTATGTGAAAACTTATTGACGGACGGGTCTGCGGAAAGGTATAATAAAGAAAAACGCGGGAGGTACAGGGTTGAAAAGGTTTATTTTGGAAGATCTGCGCAAATGGCGCGTGTCGAAGTATCGCAAACCGCTGATTTTGCGCGGCGCAAGACAGGTTGGCAAGACGTGGGCGTTGAAAGAATTCGGCAAAGAGTTTGACAATGTTGCGTATTTCAATTTCGACGAATCGTACGAATACGGGCAGTTTTTTGAGACGACCAAGGACGTCAACCGAATTTTGCAAAATTTGTCCTTTGCAAGCGGTCAAAAAATAACGCCGGATACGCTGATAATCTTTGACGAAATACAAAGCTGCAACAGCGCGCTGAACGCGCTGAAATATTTTTGCGAGAACGCGCCCGAGTACTATGTGGCGTGCGCGGGATCCTTGCTTGGGTTGACGCTATCCAAGGGTTTTCCCGTGGGTAAGGTGGATTTTCTCGATATGGGTCCGCTGACATTCTCGGAATTTTTGCTTGCCAACGGCGATGAGAACCTATTTGGCTATTTGGACGAGATACGGGCGATAGAGCCGATACCGGACGCCTTCTTCAATCCGCTGTTGGAGAAGTTGAAGATGTACTTTGTTACGGGCGGTATGCCCGAGGCGGTTTTGCGTTGGACGCAGGAGCGGGATATCTCGTTGGTGAACAGCGTGTTGGACGGGATCCTCGGCGCCTACGAAAAGGACTTCGGCAAACATCACGATGAGGATGAGGCGCTTCGTCACGACGTGCAGAAGATAACGCTTGTGTGGAACTCGCTGCCGTCGCAGCTTGCACGGGAGAACAAGAAGTTTATGTACTCCGCAGTAAAGAGCGGCGCGCGTGCGCGCGAGTACGAGGACGCACTGCAATGGCTGGCAGACGCCGACTTGGTAAAAAAAGTTTTTCGCATATCCAAACCGTCGCTGCCCGTTGCCGCCTATGAGCAATTGGACTCGTTTAAGATTTACCACGGAGACGTCGGACTGCTGCGCAGACAGGCACGGCTGAGCCATACGGCGTTTGCCGAGGGCAACAGATTGTTTACCGAGTTTAAGGGGGCGCTTGCGGAAAACTACGTTTTGCAGAGCCTTTTGCGACAGTTTGACGCCAAGCCGAGCTATTGGACGGACACTCCCTATGAAGTGGACTTTGTGCAACAATACGACAACGATATCATCCCGATAGAGGTCAAGTCGTCGCAGAATATCTCTTCCGTAAGCATCAAGAACTACCTCGCCAAGTACCCCGCCACGCCGTTGGCAGTGAGATTGTCTACGCGCAACTTGTCCCTCGACGGCAAGGTGCTTAATGTGCCGCTTTTTGCCGCGGATTTGCTGCACCGCTTGCTTGATATCGCTCTGCCCGAGTTGGGCGCGGGGAACCCCGCTCGTCAACGGCAATGACCGCCGACCGCGCCCCTTCCGCAGGGATAAAGTCGGAAACAGCGTATATTATATAGCCGTCCCTTCGGCGCGCATAGGTTATATCGTGCAATAAATCCCATTACGACTAAGGACGAAGGGCGAATAAGGCAATCTCCACAGTGTGGAGTTGCCCGTCCTGAGTGCAAGGATGCGCTATTTCTAAGGCGCATCCGCAGCATTGGGACCACGAAAAGGCTCCCTTTCAAGCGGAAGTGGGCGTGGCGCGGAAAGTCAATCACAACAGTGTGTAGTTATTCGCCTTGAATGTAGAGGAATCAATCTCGTATCATATTACAAAAGCCTCCCTTTCTGCCCCTTTGAGGGACATAAGGACGAAGGGCGAATAAGGCAATCTCCACGGTGTGGAGTTGCCCGCCCTGAGTGCAAGGATGCGCTATTTCTAAGGCGCATCCGCAGCATTGGGACCACGAAAGGGTACCCGCGTAGTGTGAGTGAATATCACTACGCGGGAGAGGAATAGCGGAGCGGTAGCGGTACCAAGCGCATATATGCGGTTGGTGCTACCAAGCGACAGCTATGACGAGGTGGAAGGGTTTGACAGGGTGGTTTCTAATAAACTCCCGACCTCAACTTGCGATGCAGTCGCAAACTTCACTTACACGCAGTGTAGCTCTGTACATAAAAACAGCCGCCCATTCGGGCGGATATTCTTATATTTATATATATCATCATTGCGCGGACGCGCGCGCATATATGGAGGAATTGCTGCCGTCTACGTCGCAAAAGCGCTTAGTCTGCGTCTTTGTTCCAATGGGACAGCGAGAACATCACATTGTCGTAACTTTGCCTGTTGGCTTCCTCGACGAGTTCTTCTTCGGTTGGTGGTAACTCCCGTACGCGATGAGGCGTGCTCCTCGTCACTTCGAAGGGCAGACCGTTTACCGCGATCGCACGCCTGAGAAAGATGTTGATTGCGGTATTGATATCAAATCCCATTTCGCCGAACAGGGCTTTCGCACGACCGATTGTTTCCTCGTCGCTGTGGACGACCAATCTGGCTGCTGCCATATGCGTTCCTCCTGCTTTTTCTTATTGTAACCGCACGACAAGTGTTTGTCAAGAAGTTTTTTGCATATTTTTGCAAATCAAATGTTACTTGTATGCCCGCGCCCGCACACGGACTTCACCGTGGAACATCGACCCCGTAAATTGCACGACGCGCAATCTACGGGGTCGATTGTGACTTTATAAACAATTGCCGACCTGTTCGCGAACAGGTCGGCAAAAAGCGTTTATTTCAATAATGGGGTGGGATTTTCGCCACAAATGGGTGCGTTGAGGCTCGTCGAGGCGGCGGTGATTATTCGCCGTCCCTGGGGGCTTCGGCAGGGGTTTCCGTCGTTGCGGGCGGGGTCGCTTCGCCCTCGCGGGCGTCCATAAACGCAACTACTTCCTCTACCGACTTGCCCTTCATCAGCATATCCACTTCTTCCGTGTGAATGGTCTCTTTCTCGATCAACACGCGCGCCATATTGTGCAACACGTCGATCTTGGAGGACAATATCTCCGTGGCGCGCTTATGGCAACTTTCCACTATGTCGCGCACTTCTTCGTCGATAATGTTGGCGATCTCGTCGGAGTAACTTTTTTCCGTTTGATAGTTTTTGCCTACAAACACCTCGCCCTCGCTGCCGTAGAACAGCGGTCCGATACGGTCGGACATACCCCACTCCGTAACCATACGGTGCGCCTTGTCGGTAAGCGCCTTGATGTCTCCGCTTGCGCCGCTGCTGATGTTTTGAATTATCAGCTCTTCGGCGACTCTTCCGCCGAGGGTCATCGTGATATCGTCCAGCAGCTGCTGCTTGGTAACGTGATTGTTGTCGTTTTCGGGGCGGGTCATCGTGTAGCCTGCCGCCATTCCGCGAGGAATGATCGTCACTTCGTGTACGGGGTCGCAATATTTGAGGCTGCACGCCAGGATTGCGTGACCCGATTCGTGATAGGCGGTTATGCGCTTATCCGGCTCGGTAACAAGACGCGATTTCTTTTGCGGACCCATAACGACCTTGTTGATGCCCTCGTTGACGTCCGCCATTGTGATGACGCGTCTGCCCTCGCGCACGGCAAGTATCGCCGCCTCGTTAAGCAGGTTTTCCAGATCCGCACCCGTAAAGCCCGCCGTTATGCGCGCCACCGTACGGAAATTGACGTCTGGTCCGATGGGTTTTTTGCGGGCGTGTACTTTGAGTATCGCTTCGCGTCCCCTTACGTCCGGACGATTGACATATATTTGCCTGTCGAAACGACCGGGGCGCAACAATGCCGGGTCGAGGATATCCGCGCGGTTGGTTGCCGCCATAACGATGATATTGGTGCTTGTTTCAAAGCCGTCCATTTCCACGAGCAATTGATTTAGGGTTTGCTCGCGCTCGTCGTGACCGCCGCCCAAACCTGCGCCGCGCTGACGTCCGACAGCGTCGATTTCGTCGATGAAGATGATGCACGGCATATTTTTCTTCGCCTGGTCGAAGAGGTCTCTGACGCGGCTTGCGCCGACGCCGACAAACATCTCAACGAAGTCGGAGCCGCTCATCGAGAAGAACGGAACGCCCGCCTCCCCCGCGACCGCCTTTGCGAACAACGTTTTGCCCGTTCCCGGAGGACCCACAAGCAGTACGCCCTTGGGGATACGCGCGCCGATATCGCTGAATTTTTTGGGATCTTTGAGGAAGTCGATTATCTCCTGCAACTCCTCTTTTTCCTCTTCCGCACCGGCGACGTCGGTAAAACGAACCTTCATATTTTGCACTACGCGCGCCTTGCTGCGCCCGAAATCGATATTTTGATTGTTTTGACGGGCGATCTGACGGAACATAATGAATCCGAGCAGTATGATCAAGCCGATCCACAGCACGGGGATGATGTAATCTGTCCAACTTGTGGCATTGGGGTCAGTAACGGTGTATTGCAGTTGCGCGTTGGGCTGCACTCCGCCATCGATTTGCTTTTGTATATATTTCTGAACCTCCACGTCGAACGCGTTTCTGTCCACCACGGTGCAGGTTTCCGATCTGCCGTTATCCGCGCGGACGCCCACTACTCGGTAGATGTTCAATACGACTTCTTTGTATACGCCATCTTTCAAGTTGACAAGAAAATGCGTTTCATCGATAGTTGACGCGCTGTTGCCGAGCAGGGTCCACAACAACACAACCATTACCACAACGAGGATCACCGCGATGACGGCGTATATTATTCCTCTTGTTTTTCTTTGATCCAAAGTATTTCTCCTTTACGCGAAAGTCGCGTCGCGATACGATATTTTTTGCCTCCAATGTTTGCCAAATAATTTATGCAGACATTGCGTATAATTAGACGTATATATTCTAACACAATATAAACACGTTGTCAAATTTTATATCGGGCTTGCTTACGCTTGCTTAGTATCTGTAATTTGCAATCGTTTTATCGACGGTTTGCAAATATTCAACGACGTCCGTTTGTTGCGGCGGCGCGATGGATTTTGCTCGTCTTGGGGACTTTTTGTTGATTTTTTTCACCCCATATGGCAATTTTGCGAAAATATATCGAGTTGATTATTCAAAAACCCACGCACGGATATTGCGTGGGTTGATTGCTTGCTGCCGATGTTTGCCGCGTCAGGCGAGTTTTTCCGCGGCGACGATCGCGTCCGAGATAAATTGCGCGACGCGCGCAACAAGCTTGTCTTTCTCCGTATTGAGGGTGTAGAAGTCGTTCATTCCCTTCTCCGCAACTATCCCGACTATTCCAATGTCGCCCACCGACGGCAAGTTTTTGTTGGTTGCCGCCCCGGGATAAATGCCGCCCTCGCTGATCTGAATTTTGCCGATTTGCTCTGTGGAACCGACGGCGGCGTCCACGACGACGATTTGACTGTCCGGGTGCATCGCTTTGATAAAATTGTAACAGTACAGCAAATTTTCCGCGGTGATGTTTTGCTCGCACAAACCGTATACGAACGATGGCGTTTTCATATCCCGGTTAAGCAACGTTCCCACGCGCGGACCGAGGCTGTCGGAAAACACCTTTTCCGTGCCAATGCACATAAAGACGGGGGACGAACTCATCTTTTCTTTAAGCTCCGCGCTCATTTTTTCGCCGTCCTGCGAATTGTATATACTTACTTCCAACATATTATCTCTCCTTACGTTTTTTGTAAGTATTGCCAACTTGACGATTTTTTAGGCGCTGGCGCACTGTTTTGCCGCCGCATTATCGCGTACTTTGTCGAATGACAATACAGCGCGACAAAGTTTGCCCAATCGGATCCGCGACTGTCGAGGAAGTTGCTGCGATACAACGCGCAATACGTTGACAGCGCAATTTAACACAGCAATAATGATTCCAAGATAAAAATTTGTTTCGCGTCACCGTTACGATCATCATTGTACGACGAATCACCCATTAAGACAAAATTATAAAGAAGTTATTTTACATATACCGCCACAATTGTTATGTTGCAACAAGCCCGCTATCAAAGGTAAATTAACATAAAATTCGCTTACGACAAACGAATCCGATGACCCATCCCCTTTCAATGCAACAGCTATTCCAAGATAAAAAATTTTGTTTCACGGCATCGCTATGATATCGCAGTGCAACAAGTCAGCTATCAAACTAAATCAACATAAAATTCGTTTACCCAACAAGCAACCTCGATAATCCGCCCCCTTTATCTCAAAAACCACTCCAAGATTTAAGAAAATATGTCTCACAGCACTGGTTACGATCATTGCGACACGAAACGAATAAGAACATCAAACAATATAACATAAAATTCGCTTACGACAAACGAATCCGATGATCCATCTCCTTTCAATGCAACAGCTATTCCAAGATTAAAAAATTTGTTTCACTGCGTCGCTATGATTTCGCAGCGTAACAAGTCCGCTACCAAACGTAAATCAACATAAAATTAATTCGTTTATTAAAACAGACTCAATGATCTATTTCATTTATTGACCAAGACTAAGCGTCAGAATAGTAATTATAAAATGAAATAAATTTTATTGTATTTTCAGCACATTCGGCTTCCGCGTCCGCGCAGACATATTTACGGTTTGTTTTCAGTAATGCCACCGTATACCTCGCACTTGAAAATGTCAAGCAAATACAGAAATAAAATTTTTCACATAACGGGCAAGGGGAGTAAGTTACAGACGCTGCTTATATAAAAAAACGCATTTATTATGGTTGGAAATTGCAAAATTGTCAAATTTGGGCGCTTTCTCGTCGAAAATAGTGTTTTTACTAAAAGATTATATTTTACTGCAAATCTATCAGAACAATGAAATTTTTTGGCAAAATATGCTTTGACTTAAAAGGCAATGGGAAATTTCAATGAAATAAAAAGTCGGAGAGCGAATCAGCAAATATCTCTGCAAACACGCGATCGACAATTCGCGCTTATTACGAACCGAACCGTATTATTGTTTAATTTTAAGCGGTTTTTATTAAAATAATCAAAAAAAATAACACATAAACTGTGGTGTTGATTTAACAGTATTATCACCGTTTAACGGATTGTTCAAATTGTATTACAGCAATAATTGATTGCCAATACGTCAGCTGCTCGATCTGTTTATAACTAAAAATTGATTTGACTTTCAAAATGATTCGTAGTTAGGTAATGCTAAACATTTATGATAAAACGCTTTTTAGTGAAAACAAATCGTAATTCACAATTCAATTATCCGAAACAGCAATCGATATCGCCGTTTTATTCCAAAACGAGAGGAGATTTTAGGAAATATGTCTTTCCGACAGCGTCAGCTTTTTATAGTACAATATTGAAAACCAAAATTTATATAAAAAACAGTCGTTGAACCACGAATTCAAAATATAACTTATGCTTATAAATGCAATTCGTTTTTCAAAACAAATGCGAATTATTGCTATAATTGTTCGCTTTTGCTTTGCACCGACGACATTAGTTTATATCTCGTCGACATTTTTGTTAATATTATCATCAGCGCAAGATCAACTCGCGAAACAAAAGCCCCGAAGAAAATAAACAACACGCTCGATGTCGATAATCATTAACAAGCGAACAAAGGTAAACAGAAAACGATTTTTTTCTCGGATCCTCACGGGAGACACACGATACATCAAAACCACCGCGCACTATGAAAAGAGGGTCTAAATCACAATCGACTTGGGATTAAAAACCGAAAAGAATTAAAACAAACCTTAAATAATTCAAAATTTTGGCATCGCCGGTCAAACATACGCTGCGCAAAAACCAGCCAAAGCCCAATGCTGTCCAGACTTAAAGAACGGAAATTAAAGAAAAATATTGTGAACAAGAAAAAACTTCGGATAACAACTGTTTTCTTTTCAAAACAACAAAAAAGCGCACGACAAACCGCCAAAGCGAATTGGCGCAACACATTTTTTCCTTTAAAGAACGGGCTAAAATGCATAAATTCACCCAAACAATACGTTCCATATTTGTCCCGTATAAACAGTTAAAATAGAGTTTAATCAAAATGTAATACAACAACTTATCGTTGGCGCAGCGAAAACAATGTGATTTTCAAGCCAAATTTTATATAAAAAAGCCTTCAAAAGTCATTTAGAAAGCAAATTACACACAAAGAAAGAATGTTTACTTATTACTTGTTTCACGTGAAACAAGCCAGGGAGGAAGCCAACAACCATTTGCGATCAACGTAAATCAACGAGCAAGCTGTAATTTGTATTGCCGTCCCCCTTCTGAACCTCAACAAAATAAAACAACCGTGCAACTGTCAAGAAGACGAAGGAGTCTACTCACCCAACAACTTCCGAATAGAATGTTGTTTCACGTGAAACAACAACGAAAAGACGAATCTTCAAGAGTGAAAACAAGCTCCAAACCAAGAAAAACAAAGGTTAATTTGCCACAAATATGCCGAAAAATTATGTTATAAAACCTGGTCAAAAGAGGCGTTTTAACAGAATTTTTGGGAGTAATTTTCTGATTTTTCCGACCCAACGAGACGTCATTCTGTCTGAAACGGTCGGGTTTTAAGCCCTTTTTGCTGTTTATATGAAGGAAAGATACGATGGCAGACAATCGAATAACAAATCTTATTTTTAATAACCTTCTACTCAAAAAAAACAGGCGTTGGCGATTTAATTATAAAGGACGAATAAATTATGATTGCGCAAAACGAGATCGTGCAGCTTATAAACATTGTTTCACGTGAAACTACTTCAAATTTAACTATGTATATTTGTTTTTTAATCTGCTTTCGAGACAAATCGAGCTAAATTTCGCAGATCTTTTAGCTTTTGGAGGGCGAATTGCCTTCATATTCGCCTCAATGACTTGGAAATAAATGCAGCGTAATTTTGCGGCATTTTTTGCTTGACATTAAAGTAGGCGCCTATTTTAACAGAAAAATGACACATCGCTTTATTCTGAAAAAATATCGCAAAGCAGCTTCTCGTTTAATTTGCCAGCAGTTTATGCCCATTTTTAGGCGTCTGTACCCTTTTTGTCTTTATATTTTGCTTAATACAGCCTATTTTATCGTATCAATTTAAGTTATTTTTGACAAGATGACGTTTTTTTTCGTGCGCGTCCATAATAAAGCAGGCTCACGCAGAATTTAGACTTCAAATCTGCCACTGAACGTATTTTTCCTCAAAATTACTAATGTTTCATATGAAACAATGTAGATAGCCAACATATTTTTAGAATAAGAACCGCCAAAATATGGTTTATTTATTAGATTCAGGAGTTCTTTTGAGTCAATTTGACTGTATTCTGTATTGATACAGGCAAAATCAGGTCATATTCACGCTTTTACCATAATAATCGGACGTTGAGCGAGCTTTGGAACAAACTTCCTGTTATTTTACTCTATAAATAGCTTTTCTGATGATTAAATTGACAGATCCTTTTTTGCCTAGTTTTCTTTTATCTGTAATTAATACAACTTATTATATTAAATCCGTTTAGATGTATACTTAAATAATTTTAGTTACTATATTCCTTTGAAATGTGGTGCAACAAATTTAATTTTATCAATAATGAACATTTCTGTCAAATATTTGCTTTTGCGAATTTTAATTAAACTTTAAAATTCAACGACAATAATTTTTGCCATACAAGTTTCTTTCTCTCTCATTTAATTGTATCGAAGCGTATCTCGCAACCATTCGAATATATTTCTTTCTTTGAATCTGTTCTGTATATCTTCCAACAAATTCTCTTTTCTTTCCTCAAATTCCAACATCATTTCCGATTGTTTTTCAAGATAAACAATGAGTAAATTGTGACTGTTGTAAAAATACATCGGAGAACTGCAAAATATTACTCCGTCATCGGGACACAGAGTATCATAGATACTGCTTTCTCCATAGATCGTATACAGGTCTGGTTTGGCATTTCATCGTCTTGACAAACAATCTCCACATAACAATGCTCCTTGTCAACGCTGACTAATGTGCCGACGTAATTGGCGTAATTGTCATCATTGGAATAATAATCAAGCATTTTTTTCAAAAGATCGTCAACATCACATCCGGATAAAACCATCAAAAATACAAGCATAGAAAAGAGCAGAATTATATTAAAGATATTTTTTCATTCTTCGCCTCCATTAATATTCACCAATTAAAAACAGCAACCCATTGGACCCAATATCGCAGCTGCGCCAAGATACCATAAGCCACGCGAGATATCCTTGTCTGAAAGTTGTCTGCCTTTTGGAACACAAACTTCAAATTGTATTAGGAAATTCAAATTATTTGTGAGCAACAAGATGTCTTATCTTCCTTTTTGCACGATACCCAACATTGCCTGATATAGTAACATTTTTAGTTACGAGTAATTTTTTATAAACGTTGTTATACTCCTGCAATGATATATTTTGGACTCTTTCCGAAAAAATTTGTGGGGTGAGTGTTTCTCCAAACAAGACCAAACTGTCACGCGTAAAAGTGAATATATAATTCAAATCATCCAACAGCATCGGAAGATTGTCACAGTAAAATGCTTTAACATAGTCAAAATACTGCTTTTCAAGTACAAAACTATTTATTAACATGTCAATTTGATTTATTGCATTCAAATAAGTCCGTTTGTTTGTAGTGAACGAAAATGCCCAGGCAATCTCGTTATTGATGACGGAATAATCGCTGTCAATTTCGTAGAGATAGCCCTGTTCTTCTCTCAATTGCGCTGTAATATAAGCCATATCGCCACGAAAAAGAGCATTATCTAATACGTTTACGGCAATTGCATCATTTATATTCTCAATTATTTTATGAAAAGAATAACAAACATCAACCAAGGTGCCTTTGTTTTTTTCAAAAGAAACTTCAACAGGTTTAGCAAACCCGCTTTCTGCCACCGATGATTTTTTCGTTGGCAATTGTTCATTTTGCGAAAACAGTTGATTTACCAGGTCCAATTCCGATGCAGAATAGTCTCCAACAATTACAATAGTGCGTTCGGATTTTAATAAATCTTTTTTATAATTTATTATATCCTCTAATGATATGCCATCCAGAGTACCGTAATCTCCCAAAATATTGTTCGAATAATTCTCATTACTCCATCTTTTATTTATTTCTTCATCTATTATTTTGTAATATTTTAGATCGAGTTCATGTAAAATTATTGCCTTTTCAAGAGCAATATCTTTTTCTGTATAATCCAATTCATTAATCATGTCGGCAAGAAGTTTTACAATCACGCAAAAACATTCTTTTCTGCATGAAAAACTGTAAAGTAAGAAATTCTTCCCCGTTGTGGCATTGATCTTTACGCCCATACTTTCGCATAATGAATAAATTTGTTTTTGATTCTTGTCTTTTGTTTTTCTAAAAGAAAGATGTTCAATTAAATGTGTTAATCCGCTTTTTTCGATGGGATCTGAGACAGCCCCCATCGAAAATGTTATAGAAAAACAAATGGTGTTACAAATTCTTTTCTCGCAAACTATTTTCATATTTTTTCCTATGCCGCAATACACTCTTTATCTATCCGTGAATGGCGTTAGACAAATAGTCACCACTACAATAACAACTACTCCTACAACAACTACGATTATTTCCATGCCTTGGTTTCTTTCGATAATTCGCCTTTGAACGATATTATTTCGACCCCATTATAATAAAAGCCGACCGATAATGTCGAATTTTCTCGCACGCTAACTTGATTTATAATCGAATAAACAGGTGCAATTACACGACAAAAAGTTGCTTTCTCGCCCAAACGTTTGACAAGAAATCTCTCGTAAAACGTCGAAAAATAACCTACGCCCGAACATTTATCATAGAATCTAAATGTCGGGCGCGTCTTACAAAGCTATCAAACGAAGTTAATCGTTATCTTTGCGGAACTTGTCGCTCATCCAATCTTCAACAAGATTACATATACGGTCCAGGTCGTCGGCGGTGAAGTAATCGATATAAATACGTCCCTTTCTGCCGTTGCCTATTGCGGACACCTTTGTGGCAAAAGCACGTTGCATATTGGCAATCAAGTTGACAAGCTCCTTGCTGTCCTGTACGGTCGACTTGGGTTTTTCGGGCTTGGGGTTAAGAAACTCCCGTACCATCTTCTCCATTTCGCGAACGGTCAGTTGATTGTCACACCCCTTCAACGCCAATCTGTATTGCTGATCGGGAGGAACAACGACCAATGTCCTTGCGTGTCCCGCAGACAAACGTCCCTGTTCGATCAATCCGATGACGTCGTCGTTCAAGGTCAAAAGTCGCAATGTATTGGCAATGGCGGAGCGGCTCTTACCGATACGGTCGGCGGCAACTTCCTGAGTCATATTGAACTCCGTCATCAATGTCTTGATAGCGCGGGCAGCTTCGATAGGGGACAAATCTTCGCGTTGAAGATTCTCTATCAAGCTGATTTCCTTGATTTGCTGCGGCGTATAGTGTCTTATAATTGCCGGGATATCCGTCTGTGCCGCCAATTTGCTTGCGCGGAAACGGCGTTCGCCGGCAATGATCATAAACCTTTTGCCTATCGGCGTAACGACGATGGGCTGAATTACTCCGTGCATTTTGATACTGTCGGCAAGCTCTTTAAGGGCAGCCTCGTCAAATTTCTTACGGGGTTGTTCGTAATTGGGGTCGATATCCGCAAGCGAAATACGCACTACGTTATCCGTCTCCGTCGGAACGACGGTTTCCTCAATGGGTTGTCTTGCCTGCGGACGCGCAGGTTGTTGAGCAGATATATCTTCGATGTTGTTAAGCCCCATCAGAGAAGCCAAACCGCGACCTAATCCTTTGTTTGCCATAATTAACTAACCTTCCTCTCTTTCTAAAAACTGTTTTGCAAGCGCTTGGTATGCCAATGCACCGTTGGAACGCGGTGCGTGCAACACCACGGGCACACCGAAACTCGGCGATTCCACCAATTTGATATTGCGCGGCACGGGAACGGTGTATATCTTGTTGCTGAAATATTTGTATATCTCCGCAGTGACCTGCTTGGACAACGTCGTACGCATATCGTACATAGTAAGCACAACGCCGTTTATTTCGATGTGCGGATTGAGACGTTGTTTGACGATCTTGAACGTGTTCAAAAGCTGAGTTACACCTTCAAGGGCAAAAAACTCGCTCTGAATAGGAATAATTACGCTGTCGCAAGCCACCATAGCATTGAGAGTAAGCAAGCCGAGGCTGGGCGGACAGTCAATAAAAATGTAGTCGTAAACGTCTTTAACCGTCGAAAGCGCACGTTTTAACGCGCTTTCTCGTGCAAGCATAGATACAAGATCCACTTCGGCGCCGGCAAGATCGCTATTGCTCGGCATGATCCAAAGTTTGGGGATCTGCGTCGGCAGAATGACGTCTTGCGCGGGGCTGTCTCCCATAAGAACGTCGTAAACAGTGTTCTGCAACGCGTTCTTTTCTATTCCGTATCCGCTCGTGGCGTTGCCTTGCGGGTCGAAATCGACAAGAAGAACTTTTTTGCCGGCGATAGCGACGTATGCCGCAAGATTGATGGCGGTAGTGGTTTTTCCGACGCCGCCCTTTTGGTTAGAAAATGCGATAATTTTTCCCATAGATTCACCTCAACAGAGCAAAATCTTTCAAAACCGTCAAACGGAGTATTTTCCGCCGCAAACGGTCCCGATAAATTACTTCATATATAGTATAACATATAATTATACGTTTTTCAACAAATAATTCGTTATTGTGAAACAAATTATTTTTTATCGTGAAACAGACCGCGAGCGTATGCGAATCCGCCGCAATCGTTGATGCGCTCCGACGCGATCGAATAACATACTCCTGTCAAAACAGTTGTCGGTTTAAGCGCGAAGTGGTAAAATATCTTTCGGAGGCAAATATGAGCGATACAATTGTGGCACTGTCCACGGCGAGAGGACGCGCAGCCATCTCGGTAATACGAATGAGCGGAGAGGACGCGATAGACATCGCGAAAAAATTTTTCAGCCCCTTTCCCGCGCAACCCAACTTTTTGAAGGTCGGCAAGCTCAAAACAGAACATTTTGACGAGCAGGCAATGTGCGTTTATTTTGCCGCGCCGCATTCCTATACGGGAGAAAACACGGTGGAATTTCATTGTCACGGCGGAACCGCCGTTGCGCAGGCTGTTATAGAAACCTGTCTCAACAACGGGGCGATTATGGCGCAAAACGGCGAGTTCAGCAAGCGCGCGTTCATAAACGGCAAGCAAAACCTCACCAATGCCGAAGGGATCATCGAGATGATAAACGCGGAGACGGCTTCGGCGGCGAAAGCGGGAGCCGATCTGTTGGAAAACAAGCTGGGCAAACGCATAACGGAATTGCAGGACAGGCTGTTGGATATCGTATCTTCGTGCGAGGCGGCGTTGGATTACCCCGAAGAGGACCTCGAACTTCCCACCGTAAACAGCGCAAAATCCATATTGAAAGACATCGTGCGGGATCTGGACACACTGATATCCACATCGACTCTCGGCAAAGTGGCGAAATACGGCATAGACGTCGCGATAGTCGGCAAGCCGAACGTGGGAAAATCCAGCCTGCTCAACGCATTGTTGGGGACCGACCGCGCGATAGTATCCGACATCCAAGGCACAACGAGAGATACCCTGACGGAGAGCGTAAATTATCGGGATATACGATTCAACTTCGTGGATACGGCAGGACTCAGAGACTCTTCCGACGTTATCGAGATAGAGGGCGTCAAGCGGGCAAGAAAAGCCGCCGACAGCGCAGACGTCGTTCTCAATGTTACGGACGACCCTTCCGACCGCTCTGTATACCCGACAATTCGACCCCAGGTGCGCATTTACAATAAAAGCGACCTATTCGACGAACCGCCTTGCTGCGTAGACAGCCTGACTGTCTCGGCGAAAAACGGAGACGTGGGGATAATCAAAGAAACGCTTTACGAGATGTTCAGCGCCAAAGATATCGATTCCAGCGACCTGTTGATAACCAACGAAAGACATCTCGATTGCCTCAAACGAGGCAAACAGCAGCTTGTTTGCGCAATTACCGATTGCGACGTCACTACTCTGGACGTCGTCACCAACGACGTTAAACGCGCTTGGGAGATACTCGGCGAGATAACGGGCAGCAATGCGCAAGAAGATATAATAGACAGGATTTACAGCAAGTTCTGCTTGGGTAAATAGCGCAAGTTACAAGATTAAACACACATAAAACGCAGTTTTAAGCGCGTTATATTGCAAATTTACGTCATAAATATATGGCGTACAATGAATGTTGAACGCGCTTGGTATATGCTACAAAACAAATCAAACGGTATAATGATGACAAACAGCAAATACTACGACGTAATAGTTATCGGAGCGGGTCATGCGGGGTGCGAAGCGGCTTTGGCGGCGGCGCGTCTCGGCTGCGATACGTTGATGTTGGCTACCAATCTGGATACGGTGGCTTTTCTTGCCTGCAATCCCAGCGTCGGAGGAACCGCAAAAGGGCAGATCGTCAAGGAAATCGACGCTCTCGGCGGAGAAATGGCGGTAAACGCAGACAAAAGTTTGCTTCAAATGCGCATGCTCAACCGAGGCAAAGGGCCCGCCGTTTATTCTCCTCGCGCACAGGTAGACAAAAACGCCTATCATACCAATATGAAACGCACGATAGAAAGTACGCCCAATCTTCACCTTCGACAAGGCGAAGCGGTCTCGGTTGCCGAAAACGGCGACGGATCGTTTACCGTGACGACCGCGGTGGATCTCACTTACCGTTGCAAAGCTGCGGTGCTTTGTTGCGGAGTATACCTCAATTCGCGTACTTTGGTGGGCGAATGTGTGCGGGACAGCGGTCCCAACGGCTTTGCAAACGCCAAACGCCTTACGGAAAGTCTTATAAATATGGGGTTTACCGTACTCCGATTCAAAACGGGCACGCCCGCGCGCGTACGTCTGGACTCCATCGACCTGTCGAAAACCGTCGAACAGCGCGGAGAGGACGACGTACGTCCCTTTTCTTATATTACGCAATCCGTTCCCGCCACGAAACGAAGCTGTTACCTCACCTATTCCACAGAGGAGACAAAGCGCATAATACTTGACAATAAATCTCTTGCGCCCATATACAACGGCTCGATAAACGGCGTCGGACCTCGCTATTGCCCGAGTATAGAGGACAAAGTTATACGTTTTGCGGACAAAGAACGTCATCAGATATTTCTCGAACCGGAGTCGGAGGACACATGCGAATTCTATGTGCAGGGCGCTTCGAGTTCTATGCCCGCACATATACAGGAGCAGATTTACCGTAGCATAGAGGGTCTGGAAAATGTAGAAATAATGCGCGACGCCTATGCCATCGAGTACGACTGCATCGACGCCACTCAACTCGATTCGACCCTTATGGCAAAGCATATTCCCGGATTATTCTTCGCGGGACAGATCAACGGCACAAGCGGCTACGAGGAAGCGGCGGGGCAGGGTATAGTTGCGGGCATCAACGCCGAGAGATATGTTCACGGCAAAACTCCCTTTACGTTGCGTCGCGACAACAGCTATATCGGCGTGCTTATCGACGACATCACCACAAAGGAAAACACCGAACCGTATCGAATGATGACGAGCCGCGCGGAATATCGACTTGTACTGCGGCAGGACAATGCGGATATGCGCCTGACGGAGATCGGACGTCGAATCGGGCTTGTGGACGAACACAGGTACGCGATTTACAAACAAAAACTGTCGCAAATCGAAGCGGGACGAAAACAGCTTGCGACGGTCGTTTCCCCAAAAACTTACGGTCCGCTGTTTCAGCAGAAGAACGAGGCGCTCACGGGCGCGGGACTTACCGTAGACGAAATGCTTCGCCGCCCGAATATTTGCTGCAAGGATCTCCGAACGCTCGGTTTCTTTGAGGATATCGACGACGACGCTCTGTACGAAATAGAATTGGAATGTAAGTACCGCGGATATATCGAGAAAGAACAGCAGGCGATAGCTCAGGCGAACAAATTGGAGAACAAGACTTTGCCCGACGATATCGATTACCTCAAAATCGACGGTTTGCGCATAGAAGCGCGCCAGAAACTCAACAAGATCCGTCCCAAAAATCTCGGTCAGGCGGGCAGAATACTCGGCGTCTCGCCTGCGGACATACAGATATTGATCGTGTATCTTGCACAAAATATCCACAATTGATATTGCACAAGTAAGCAAGTTAAAGTGTACAAGTAGTAGATTTAAAATAATAAAATTTGCAAAATCATATTATGAACGACATAGATATCCACATAGACGAAGCGGTACGGAAAAAGCTCGATATATACACGTCTTTTCTCATATCGGAGAATGAGAAATACAATCTCACGGCAATTACCGACCCGATAGAGATATACAACAAACACTTCATAGACAGTATGCTGGGAAGCGTCGCCGTACCCCCGCGCGCCTCGGTGTGCGATATCGGCTGCGGCGCGGGCTTTCCGTCCGTGCCTCTCAAACTGATCCGCGACGATATAGATATAACTTTGGTGGACAGTCTCGGCAAGCGGATAGAGTTTTGCAAAACGCTTTGCGGCATGCTCAACGTCTCGGCACGGTTTTACCACGAACGCGCCGAGGACTTTGCAAAGACGCATTCGGAACAGTTCGATATCGCAACTGCGCGCGCAGTTGCGCCCCTCAATATATTGTTGGAATACACCGCGCAGATAATAAAGATCGGCGGAGCAGTAATAGCCTACAAAACGGACATATCCGAAACAGACGGCGCAGCAAACGCCTGCAAACTGCTCGGTTTGAAATTCGAGACCCATTATGATTTCACCCTCGACGACGGCAGCAAGCGCTCGATACTCGTATTTCGCAAAATTCGCAGCACGCCCAAGCAATATCCGCGTGGACAGAACAAACCGAGAAAACAGCCTTTGTGAAACGCTCCGCGTCCGTCGCGTCCGAACGGAAACGACGACTCCGCTTGCTCAAATTCCGTTTTAATTTGTAAGTCGGCTTCTGTATTCTATGTATTTCTGCTTATTAACATTTATTATAGGACAGAAAAAATCCGACGGAGTTTCCGTCGGATTTTTTAAAGGAGATAACCATACAACGTTATCAAAACATTATTGCGTATGGTACTTGCAATGACTCTCGCAACTGTCTTACGTCCGTTGGCGCTTCTTGTTTCGCAACGCACGGGAAGACCTGATTAAATATTACACGATCTGCTTGACGGGCAGAATGAAGTACAGCACTTCATCGCTGTCTTTTATCGTTATCACGCAGCTGTTGTGTTGCGCAAATTCCATCTTGATGGTTTCCGCATTTATCACGCGCAGGCAGTCGTTTATATATTTGCTGTTGTATGCGCATCTGACGTCTTTGCCCGTCAGCGAAATGGTTATGTTCTCTTTTGCCGTACCGTATTGGCTTGTGGAGGAGATATTCATATTGTATTCCTCTATATCCAATACCACCAGGTTATTCTTCTCGCTGCGCGACATAATGGACGCCGTATTGAGAGCGCGTTCGAACGTCTCCTTGTTTACATACAGCGTGGACAGAAAGTCGCGCGGAACGATGTTGTCGTATTTGATATACTGCCCCGCAAGCAGACGCGTCAGCAACTTGGTGTTTTCCATACAAATAAGCAAATAGTTATTCTCGATAAACACTTTCAATACGTTGTCGCTGTCGCTCAACAATTTGGCAAGTTCGGACAAACTTCTCGAAGGAACTGTCGCGGAGATATTTTCCACGCGTTCTTCAAGCACCTTTTTGCTCATTGCAAATCTGTATCCGTCCGTCGCAACGGCGGTCAAAGTATATTCCCGCGCCTCGAAGTATACGCCTTTCAGCATCGGACGGCTGTCGTCCGTCGCCACCGAAAAGATTACGTTGTTGATGGTTTCTTTGAGGTTGGCTTCCGTTATCGCAAAGTAATTGGTATTGCCGATACTTTCGGTTTCGGGGTAGTCGTCCACGTCCAATGTGCCGATATTGCATTCGCTGTTTGCCGAACTTACCAGCAGACGATTGTCCTCCGTCATCTCCAACGATATATCGCTGCCGTTCTCCGCTATGTTTCGGATGTAATCGCCGAATATTCTGCCCGGCACAAGGAAAGCTCCGCCCACTATCACGTTGGCGTCGATGGTGCGTTCTATGGCAAGGTCCTTATCCGTGGCGTACAGCGTCAGACGGTCGTTCTCCGCAGTTACTTTGATACATTCCAATACGGGTGCGACGTCTTTATTGGACAGCGCTTTCATAACCTTGCTTACGGCATCGTTGAGATCCATACTGTTTACGATAATCTTCATATTCTACTCTCCTTTTGTCATTGTGTGCAGACACTGTGAATAACCCTTCTTCGGGTAGTAATGATTTTAGTCGCTGTGAAATTGTGCATTACTCGGCAAATCCAAACCGATCCGTCAAGATGTTGTGAAGCGTGCCCGTCACGACCGCAACATCTTGTGTTATGATACAAATAACCGATGTGGATACAGTCTGTTGGATATTGTCTCCGAATGTTGATCGATTGTGGATTGCGCCGTTGTCTCGGCAAGCCGCCTTTTGCAATCGAGCCGCATATACGGTAATTATACTATATATCCAAAGAAATTGCAAGATATAAAACGAGATTTTCCGCGGCGATAACGTACGGCAAAATATGAGTATTGACAATTTGTCCGACGGCGGTTATAATTATTTGTCGGAGAAGCGCTTACCGCGCCATTTCCACAAAATTTATTCAAGGAGACAATTTATGCCGATCCCTACCCCTCACATTGCCGCAAAAGCAGGCGATTTTGCACCCACCGTACTCATGCCGGGCGATCCGCTCCGCGCAAAATACATCGCAGAACACTATCTTGACGACGCTGTATTGGTCAATAACGTACGCGGCGTTCAGGGATACACGGGTTATTACAAAGGCAAACGCGTATCCGTTATGGCAAGCGGAATGGGCATTCCGTCGATAGGCATTTACAGTTACGAACTTTTCAATTTCTACGGAGTGGAGAATATAATCCGCATAGGTTCCGCAGGCGCGATACATCCCGATCTGAAA